>CALMFL010000118.1 GCA_937862595.1 uncultured Fidelibacterota bacterium | reverse complement strand
CATATGGCAAGGCAGACCAGGAATCCGAGGATGACCGCGGTGCCTAGGAAGGGAAAAAAGTGGATCGGCTCCAGCATTCCCTTGTCGATCTTGTAAAGGTTGATCCGCGCTACGCCCCAGTTATAGACCTGCTTGAAAAAGCGCCATAGCGAGGTTCTGCGTTTATGATAGACGACCGCTTCCATCACTTTCACCGTCTCGCCCTGCGAGCGGATCCGGTGCGTGAACTCGATATCCTGCCCGTGCCGGAGCGTGCCGAACCCCCCGATCGTTTTGACCACGCCGGCATGGACACCCATGTTGAAACTGCGGGGGTAATATTTTGAGATCTTTTTCTTTGAGGAGCCCCGGATCCCGCCCGTGGTAATGAACGAGGTCATCGAATAATCGATGGCTTTTTGCAGGGGCGAAAAGTCGGCGCGCACCTTGTCCGGCCCTCCGAAACCGGCGACCGGTTCCTTCAGGGCATCGCGATAGGCCTTCAGCCAGCCGGGATCGGCAATGCAGTCGCTGTCAATAAAGACGAAATACTCCCCTTTTGCATGCTCCATGCCGGTATTGCGGGCCGGGCCCGGACCGCGATGGTCTTGTTTGTAAAAGGAAAGGTTCAGCGTTCCCCGGGCGATCATGTCATGAATGAAGGCTTCCGTGGCATCGGTGGACCCGTCGTCGACGACAATAACTTCAAACGCGTTCTTCTCCAGGGTTTGTTCTTCCAGGGAAGCGAGCAGCTCCCGGATCTCTCCGAGGCGGTTGAAGGTGGGAACGATAACAGAAAAGCGATAGGTAAATTCGGTCATTACAGCGTTTTCTTTTTTGATTGATAAACGATCATTTCACCGAACAGCCCGATCGAGAACAGCTGAACGCCCAGTACGATCAGCAGAACGCCCAGGATCAGCATGGCCAGGTGGGACTGGAAAGGTTCGCCGTAAGCGTATTTGTAGATCAGCACCATGATCTCGACGACCGTTCCCGCGAGGGCAGATAAAAGTCCGAAAAATCCGAAAAAATGCATCGGGCGCAGGGTGAAGCGGCTCAGGAAAAAGATCGTCATAAAATCAAAGAATCCCTTGAAGGTCCGGCTGAACCCGTATTTGCTGACACCGCTGGTCCTGGGATGGTGGGTCACCACGATCTCGGTCGTTTTAAATCCCTCCACCTTTGCCAGCACGGGGATCCAGCGGTGCATTTCCCCGTAGAGCTTGACCGATTTGACCACTTCGCTCCGGTAGGCTTTCAGTCCGCAGTTGAAATCGTGGATCTTGATCCCGGACATGACCCGGGCGGCCCAGTTGAACAGCTTGGACGGCCAGCGTTTCGTGATGGGGTCGTGCCGTTTTTTCTTCCAGCCGGAAACCACGTCCCAGCCTTCTTTCAGTTTTGCCAGCAGGGCGGGGATCTCTTTCGGGTCATCCTGCAGATCGCCGTCCATCGTGATCACGCTGGCTCCTTTCGCCGCATCGAAGCCTGCCTGAAGTCCGGCGGCTTTGCCTTTATTGCGGTGAAAATAAATGTGGGTGATCGCGGGCGACTGCGCGGCCATGGCGTCGCACAGAGCCGTGGTGCTGTCCGTCGACCCGTCGTTCACAAAGATGATCTCGCCTTCGAGTTTTTGCTGTTCAAAGACGGCAAGGACGCGCTTTGCCAGCTCCTGAACGGTCCCTTCCTCATTATAAACCGGTACAACGACTGATACGTCCATTATTTTAACTCCTCCAGTGCTTTTTTAACGATCGGGTTCCCTGGATCGAGTTCCAGGGATTGTTCATAGGCTTTCCGGGCTTCATCCGGGCGTTTCATTTCCGCCAGGATCCTTCCTTTATGATAGTAGACGTCGCTGCTGACGTCCGGATAACTCAGGGCTTTTTCGACCCACTTCAGGGCTTGCGACAATTTCTTCTGCCGGAACAGGATCCAGGCCTTCGTGTCGCAGTAGGCGGCGTTCTTCTCTTTTTTAAGCGCTTTGTCCGCCATGCGCATGGCATCTGCAAGCCTCATGTCCATCTGCGCAAGGGCATAGGCGTAATTGTTCAGGACGGAGATATTGCCGGGAGCTTCCCGCAGGATCTCGGCGTAGACCGAATCCGCTTGTGCGTGGCGTTCCGTTTCGATATAGATATTGGCCAGGTCTTCTTTGGCGTTGAGGTTCCCGGGTTCGTTCGCCAGCACGTCCTTCAGCAGGCCTTCGGCGGTGAGAAAGTCGCCGGATTGCGCCCGGATCATGGCTTTCATGTGCAGCCAGCGGGATTCCGGACCCTGCCGCAGGATGGCCCGGTCCGCGATCGCTTCGGCGGTTTCGCGATCCCCTTTTTCCCAGAACCACAATCCGTAATGCATATAAAGGTCCGTGTTGTCCTCGGGAAAGGCTTCGCTGCGCTCAAAATAATACCAGACGGAGTCGGCCTCGTTCCGCGCCATCGCGCTCACGCCCTGAAAATAGGAGATCCTGCCGCTTTCTTCCCACCGGGACCTGATCATCGCAAGCGCGCTGTCGGCCTTCTGGAAATTTCCGAACTGGAACTGATAATCGATGTATAAAAAATACGGGGCGAGCATTTCCGGCCTGCTATTGAGCCAGGTTTCCAGCGCGCGCAGCATGCCCGGATAATCTTTATTCTCAAAAAGGGAGCGGATCCAGAACTCGTACAGGTCGTTGTTCGGCGGGATGAGCGCGACCGCTTTTTCAAGGTAGGGCGCCGCCTCGCGGATACGGCCGGTCTCGAAGAGGGTTTCCGCCGCATAGATATAGCTCCAGGCGATATCCGGTTCAAGGAGGATCATCCTGTCAAGAAGCGCCAGGGCATCCCCGTGCCGCCCGCTCCGGCGGTAACATTCCGCCAGCTTCCGCATCAGGCCGGGATCGTCGGGAGCGTCCCCGAGCTGCCGTTCCAGGATCGGGATCGCTTCTTCAAAGCGCGATTCGCGCATGTAAAGCTCCGCAACGTGACTGGCGGCGGTCTGATCGCCCGGCGCCAGCGCCAGCGCTTTTTCAAAATACTCCGTGGCCAGCAGGTGTTTCCCCAGAAGGAGATAGCTCTCCCCGATCGCATTCAGGATGGTGGTCGTCGTGTCGTATTCCAGCGCGCGCCGGTATTCCATATTGGCATAGCCGATATTTCCGGTAGAACGGTAGATTTCGCCGTACATGAAATGAAGGATCCCCTGCGTGGGATATTTTTCCGGCTGGGGCGCGGGCGTTTCCGGGATCAGTTCGCGGGAACCGCAGGAGACCAGGAACAGCAGGGCGAAAACATAATATTTACGTGATTTCTTGCTCATCGGCTTATAATAACGATTATTTGATAATAATAAAACAGCAAAAAGCACCTGGCGGGGCTAAGCGCGGGGATCGCTCGGACGATCCCGGCCATATGCCGGCATTCCCCGGCGCTTCCGAAAACATGTCATAAAACAAAACACCCCGGAGGACCGGGGTGAACATCGTTTTAGAAAAAATTATTTATTCGAAATAATCTTTCTTATTGCATCCGCAGATACCGACAACCTTTTGTTTGAACTTGTTGCTGCCGGCGGACCCTTTGACGCTCTCATAGTGCTTGACATATGAGATCGGCTGTCCGCATACGGGACAGGTTCTTCCGGTTTTCTCACGGTTGGCGATCTTTGCTCCGAAGCCTGCTGGTTTAGCCATATTTTTACAACCTCCGCTCTTTATTTGCGGGCAAATATAAGGAATTCTCGTCCAATTCCAAATTATTTATTCATTTACCATCATTATCCGGCTGTTATAATCCGGATTCTGCACCCGGTTCGTGTCCGGGAGGGTTTTTTCCGCTACCCCGCCTGCCTGTTCCGGACGTACCCCTGCGGCGGCGGCCGGAAGTGCGGCGGCCGGTTCAACGCTGCGGATACTGGCGGACGGGACCGATGCCGGAGAACCCGGCAGCACCACCGAAGTGTAGACGAACAGCGATGTGGCAACGAACAGCAGGACCGCGGCCGCGACGGAAATGACGCGGGAATATTCATGAAAGACATGAATGAAAGGGCTTTCCTTCTGCTGTTTTTGCCGTTCTATCCGAGCCATGAGCCGGGATTCAAAATCCGGGCGCGTCACAGGTCTCGGAAGCGTTCTTAAGGCACCCAGCAACTGTGACATGTCCGCCAGCTTTTCGCTGCAGGCCGGACACTGTGCGAGATGTTCATTTGCTTCCTGTTTTTGTTTAGCGCTCAGATTTGATTCGATGTAGTCTGAAATGACCTTATCAAAACTGTAACAATCCATCGATACGCAATTCCTCCAGCTTTATTGTACAAACACGTCTATAAAATCTCAGTCCGTAAAAAAGTTCCCGATGTTTTTTACCGCACCTTTAAATCCTTCAGGAGCTTTTGCAGCCGCAGGCGGCCCCGGTTGATGCGGCTTTTGACGGTTCCGATCGAAATGCCCAGTATCTGGCTGATCTCTTCATAGGACAGCTGCTGGACTTCCCGGAGAATGATGACTGTTTTGAACTGGTCCGGCAGCGTGTCGATCGCCTCCTGGATCTGTTTTTCCCCGTAATTCGAGGTGGTCTCTTTTTCGGGGTCGAAGTCCTCCGAAGGTATCTCATACTCCGAGTCGTCATATCCCATGGTGTGGATGGAAACCACCCGGCGGCGTTTTAAGCGCCGGAGTTCGGATTTCGCGAGATTGGCGGCAATGGTAAAGATCCAGGTGCTGAATTTCGCGATCTCGCGGTACATGTGGGCGCTGGTATACAATTTCATCAGCGTGTCCTGCACCACGTCCTCGGACTGCTCAAAGGAATTAAGGTAACGGTAAACAAAATTCAGCAGGCGGTCCTTGTAGCGTTTTACCAGTTCGATATACGCACGCTCATCGCCCTGCTGAAAGCGGGCGACCAGTTCCTCGTCGGTGAATTTTATTTTTTCCTTATCCATCATCCCGTTATTCCGTCAAGAGCTATCATGAAATTACTGATCGGTTCGCAGCTTGTCGTCTTCAGCCGCCGGTCGGCGTCCACGAGGGCTCCGACGGCGCGCCGGAGCTGCGGCAGGGTAAAACGGGCGGCATTCATTTTTAGCTGGTCCAGCTGTTTCGGGCGGTACGCGCGCACGGCCTTGCCCAGGTCCGGTGACATCAGGAGACGCTGATCCTTCAGCATGATCAGCTTCCAGAGGAACTGATACAATGCCGTGATAAGATAGACCTCGCTGACCCCATTTTCAATTAAATTTTTACAGATCGCCACGGCGGAAGCTTTATTCTTCTGTCCCACGGCATCCAGCAAATTGTCGATATTGTAGGCTTTGGAATAGCCGCTGACCAGCAGGACGTCTTCTTTCCCGATCTCCTGCTTTTCCGGGAGATAAATGTCGATCTTGTCAATTTCATTGCTCAGCTTTCCCAGATCGGCGCCGACGCAGCGGATCAGTTCGCTGATCGCGGCGACATCGATATTCCGTTCGAGTTTCGAACAGTAGAGCCGGACCCAGGCGGGGATCTCGCTTTCAAAGGGCGTGGTGGTCATCAGGGTGACCGCCGATGCCTGGATCCGTTTGTAGAGCGCGTTGCGGCCGTCGATCTCATCCGCGGTCAGGATGAGCACGTTCCCGGGTTCGGGCCGGTCCAAATAGTTGTTCAGGATCTTTCTCGCGGAGGGCATCAGGCCCTTGGCCTGGTTGATCACGCAGCACTTGGCGGACTGGAAAAGCGAGGTGCCGAACAGGATGTTCTGAAGTTCGCTTGCGTCGATCTCGGAGCCCGGATAAAACCCGTAATCGTAGCGGACCCCTTTCTCCGTCAGGGCGCGGCGGAGGGTCTGGATCGCGAGGTCCCGCAGGTAGAAATCGTTCCCGTACAGAAAGTACACCGGTTTGATATTCCCGTTCCCGATGTTCCCGATCTCATGGTCAAAATCGCTGAGCCAGCTCATGAAATATTACCCGAATATGATTGCTAAAAATCCCACCGCCAGACAATAGAGTCCGAACAAATACAATTTTCCTTTGATGATGGCGCGAAGCAGCCATTTGACGGCAAAGTAGCCGAACAGAAATGCCGTCGCCGTCCCGATGATGATCCCGGACCAGGCAAAGGTTTCCGCGGAAAACGCCGCCCTTGCCTCCATGATCGTGGCGCCGAAAATGATCGGAAGCGCCATTAAAAAAGAGAATTTTGCAACTTTTTCCCGGGGCATGCCGAGGAACATCCCCGCGGACACGGTGCTGCCGGAACGCGAAATGCCGGGGATAATGGCGATCGCCTGCGCAATGCCCATCAACCTTCACGCAGGGAAGACTTGATGGGGAAGTCAATGATACGGCCGGAAGGAT
>CALMFL010000117.1 GCA_937862595.1 uncultured Fidelibacterota bacterium | reverse complement strand
AGATCCGGGATTTTGCGGAGAACACCCTGAAGGACACGATCCTGCATGATCTGCACATCGGAAAATTGTTCACGGGCCCTGCGTTCAGCCGATGTCTTTACCTGGGAAAACTTCCCGGCGTGACCGACGACGAGGGCGTGTCCGCCCAAAAGACCTACGCGGATTATTTCAATCTTGAGGACCTTCCCGGCGAACAGTTCATTTTTACCGGCGAGTATTATTATATCGAAAAGCCCTTGTCCGACGACGAGCTTCGGATTCTGGGGAACGACCTGCTGGGCAATCCGCTGATCCATCATATCGAGTACGGGCCGCTCAGGTCCGGAATCTGCTATGTGCCAAGCGTTAAGATCAAAAGCGAGGTCAGGATCGACGAGGTCGATATCGACCTGGATGACGCAGCGCTTCTGGAGCTCTCCCGGAACATGCTGCTTTCGCTGGACCTGAAAGAGATGCAGACGATCAAAGAATATTTTCTCAGCGATAAGACGCAGGCCGTCCGGAAAGACCTGGGCATGAGCGCCGCGCCCACGGACTGCGAACTGGAGGTGCTGGGGCAGACCTGGAGCGAGCACTGCAAGCACAAGGAATTCAATGCCGTTATTCACTATAAAGACCTTGAAACCGGCGAAGAAAAGACCATCGATTCCCTGTTCAAAAGCTATATTTACCGGTCGACGAAGATCATTCGCGACCGTTTTGAGAAAAGCGGCAATACCTGGCTGATCAAGGTGTTCAACGACAATGCCGGCATCGTCAGGATCGACGATGAGAACGTCTTCATCTGGAAGGTCGAAACGCACAACAGTCCCTCCGCCCTGGATCCCTACGGCGGGGCGCTGACCGGGATCGTCGGCGTGAACCGCGATCCGCTCGGCACCGGTGTCGGCGGGGGGAAATGCCTGTTCAACACGAACGTCCTGTGCTTCGGTTCGCCCTATTACAGCGGAGAACTGCTCGACGGGCAGCTGCATCCGCGGCGCATCATGGCGGGAGTGGTCAAGGGCATCGAGGACGGCGGCAACAAATCCGGCATTCCCACGATCAACGGGGCCATCGTGTTCGACGACCGTTTCCGCGGAAAGCCCCTCGTCTATTGCGGCACCGGGGCGGTCATGCCGATGTATTTCGACGGAAAACCCTCCTGGGAAAAACCCGTCGCTTCCGGCGACCGCATTGTCATGGCCGGCGGACGGATCGGCAAGGACGGGATCCACGGGGCGACCTTCTCGTCCCTCGAGATCGACGAACATTCGCCGCGCTCGGCCGTTCAGATCGGCTCCCCGATCACGCAAAAGAACATGTCCGATTTCATGGAAAAAGCCGCCCGGTCCGGACTGCTGAAATGCTCCACCGACAATGGGGCCGGCGGCCTATCCTCTTCCATCGGCGAGCTGGCGCAGATCCCCGGCGGCGCGGTGATCGAATTGCACAAAGCCCCGCTGAAATATCACGGCCTTCAGCCCTGGGAGATCTTCGTTTCCGAGTCCCAGGAACGCATGACCTTCGTGGTCGAGCCCGGAAAGGAAGCGGCCCTGTTCGGGATGGCAAAGGATTACGAAGTCGAGGTAACGGACATCGGCTATTTCACCGGATCCGGCTATCTGGATATCCGCTACCACGACCGCCGGGCAGCCTATCTGAGCCTGGACTTTCTGCACAACGCCGTCCCGAAAAAGACGATGTTCGCAGAATGGAAACGTCCCGTGCTGAGCGAACCCCTGAGCGTGAACGCCGATCCCGGCGATATCCTGACGGCGCTCATGGGCAGTCTGAATATTTGTTCAAAAGAACCCGTGATCCGCGTTTACGATCATGAGGTCAAAGGAAAGAGCGTGATCAAGCCCCTCATGGGAGAGAACGGGACGGCGCCTCAGGACGCCGGCGTGATCCGCATCGGCCATGAGGATTTTACGGGTCTTGCGGTATCGAACGGCATCCTGCCGCGCTACGGCGATATCGACGCCTACGAGATGTCCGCCGGCTCGTTCGACGAAGCGGTCCGTCAGATCATCGCGGTCGGCGGGAAACTGCCCGATCCCGACGTGAACGACGGCATATTCTGGACCGTGAACGACAATTTCTGCGTTCCCGATTCCCTTTACGATCCCGTAAAAAATCCCGACGGAAAATACAAGCTTGCCCAGCTGGTCCGAATGAACGAAGCGCTCTTCGACATGGCGACCTTTTTCAACATCCCCATGACCTCCGGCAAGGATAGCATGAAGAACGATTTCAAAAAGGGCGATATCAAGATATCCGTCCCGCCGACCATTCTTTATTCCATGGTCGCGAAACTCGACGATGTCCGAAAAACCGTCACGTCGGAATTCAAGCGGGAAGGGGACGCGGTCTACCTCATCGGCAGGACCTACAACGAGCTCGGCGCTTCGGAATGCTACGCGCTTTTCGGGGAGCTCGGGGCCAATGTGCCCCGGGTGCGCAAGGAAGACGCAAAGCGCATTTACCGGAAAATGGCGGAAGCCAATGAAGACAAACTGATCGCCTCCGCCCATGATATTTCCGACGGCGGCCTGGCGGTCGCCCTGGCGGAATCGGCATTCGGCGGCGATCTGGGCTGCGAGATCGAAATCCCCGAAAGCGGGATCGGTACGCTGGCGGAGCTCTTCTCGGAGTCCCATTCGCGCTTTGTCGTCTCCGCGGATCCCGCGAACGCCCGGAAGCTGGAAACCCTCTTCGGAGAGGATGCCAAACGGATCGGGACCGTCAGCGCTGACAAGCGCTTCCGCGTGTCCGTCGGCGGCGACCGCGTGATCGATGCCGGGGTGGCGGACCTGTTCGAAGCCTGGAGCAATGGACTGAAAAAAACATGACGCTGCCCGTTCAGGGAAACGAGGAAGGGAACAAGATGGTAAAAGCATTGGTCGTGACCGGGTTCGGTATCAACTGCGAGGAAGAGATGGCCGCGGCGTACCGCCTTGCGGGTGCGGACGCGACGATCCTGCATCTGAACGAGCTGTTCCGGGAACGCGATTCCATCCGCCGCTATGATATCCTGAACCTTCCCGGCGGCTTTTCTTTCGGGGACGATATCGGTTCCGCAAAAGTCCTCGCCAATAAATTCAAATTCAAAAAAATGCGTTCGGGCAAATTGTTCATCGACGAGATCGCGCAATTCCTGAACGACGGAAAATATATTCTGGGCGTCTGCAACGGGTTCCAGGCCCTGGTCAAAATGGGGCTGCTGCCCAATATCGGCGGGAACTTCGAGCAGGAAGTGACGCTGACCGGGAACGATTCGGGAAAATTCGAGGACCGCTGGGTGCACTGCCTTGTCACGCCCGGCAATCCCACGCCTTTTCTGAGCGATCCTGCGGTAAAGGGACTGGATATGCCCGTCCGCCACGGCGAAGGCAAGTTGATCGTCCGGGATGCCCGGATCCGCGAGGCCATTCTCGAAAAGAAGCTGAACGTGCTGACCTATGCCGACAGGCAGGGCCGTCCGACGGCGGACTACCCTGCGAACCCCAACGGGTCCGAGCTGAACTGCGCCGGACTCTGCGATCCCGGCGGGCAGGTGTTCGGCCTGATGCCGCACCCCGAAGCCTACCTTTCGCTGTACAATCATCCCGCCTGGGCGAAAAAGAAGCGCGAGACCCCCGGTATTTCCGAGGAAGGCGAAGGATTGGCGGTTTTCAGGAATATCGTATCCGAGATCAGTAAAAAGCGTTAAGACAAT
>CALMFL010000116.1 GCA_937862595.1 uncultured Fidelibacterota bacterium | reverse complement strand
CGTCGGGAAAGGTCAGCTCTTCTTTTCCTTCGGGATCGTCCCATTCGCTTTCCCGTCCGCGGCGGCTGTAGATCAGCAGGGTGCCCACGACGGTGTCGTTGCGCGTGGTCCCTGCGTCGGTATGAAAAGCAAAGGAGAGATCGATCGGAATATCCAGCCCGCTGGTGTCGCGGTTCCCGTTCGGACCGAAGGGCGCGCCTTTCAGATAATTCACCCACTCGCCCCGGCATTTGTAATCGTCGTTGTAATCGACGGTGTCCTGATGGATATTGTAGACCATTTCAGGCATTCCCGCATACTGCAGATAATACCGCGAGGCCTCGATCCATCGCGGCCGGCCGCTGGTCATTCCGCCGCGCTCGATGTTGCCCATTCCGCCTCCGAAACGGACCGCATCGGCGGTGATGAATTTTGTCTGGCTGAGGCGGTTCGCTTTAACGACCACTTTCCCATCATGCCCGGCATTGAATTTGAATTTTCCCAGGTAGATCCAGGTTTCGCCGCCGATCTGCTGGTTCACGAGAAACTCGGTCCGTCCCCCGGCATGATGCACGGTGTATTTGGCATCGTCGACATTGTCCTTGCTGTGACGATAGGAAATATAGACGGCGTATTCCCCCGTTTCGGGGATCTCGGGACTGTATTCGACGGAGGCGTACTGGTCGTTCGCCAGGCGGCGGCGATAGGTTCCCATCCCGAAAGGATTCTCCCCCGAACCGTAAGGAAGATTTCCGCTTGCGTACCCCGTTCCGCCCGTGCTCCATTCGCCTTTTTCAACGTAGGCGGCGCCGGGGGCGTCGTTGTCGACGATCACTTCATTGCTGTTGATGTCGCGTTCGCGGGGCAAAAAGGTGTTCGCCCCGGCGTTCTCGAGCATGGGAAGAATATATTGCAGCACGTAGGCGGTCGGATAAATGTCCTCCACGACCTGAAAATTCCGCGCCCGCTGCCATTCCCAGCGGTTCAGAGAGTTTTCATAATACCAGCCGTGGCTGTTCCATAAGGCGATGTTGCGGCCGTAAAGTCCGCGCGAAGGGACGAAAGGTTTGCTGTTGTTGCGGACGATCGGTTCGATGCGTTTCGGATCGACCGGCAATTTTTCCCGGTGCCAGTCCGCGCTGTTCTCAATGTAGTAATTCGGGATCAGCGTGTGGATGGGAACGCCCGTGGCGTACAGGGTGACCGAGTAATCCCGGTAGGCCTTGCCCAGCAGTCCGCGGAGCGCGGCGTACATGGCGGCGACACTCTCTTCGCGCAGAGGCCGGTAGGCAAAATACCGGTTAAAATAGATATCCAGGATATTTTCTTTTCTATCCAATACCAGCGTGTCGATACGGGCGTAGCGCACCATGTCGACACCGTCGATCTTTCCCGCTTTGCAGTGGTCCAGGAATTCCTGTGTCGCCAGATAGGCCTGCTGGACTCTTTTGCCTTGTTCGATAAACGCCGGTGGGACTGTCTTTTTGATCGTCTGGGAGGGTCCGCTGCAGGACATGAAACCCCATACGGTCAAAAAGACAATCATAACGCCTGTTATGCGTCTCATTCAGTCAGGATCCTTTCTCTCGTTTTCTCAATAAAAAATTCAAATATCGCCCTTCGGTGATCAATGTCTTCAACGCGTTCCGGGTGCCATTGAAGTCCGAGCACAAAACGCTCGCCGCGCATTTCCATCGCTTCGATCACCCCGTCATCCGGGGATACGGCGGTGATGTCATAATTACCCGGAACATGCTGAGGATCAACCGCCTGATGGTGGTTGGAATTTACAATAATGGACGTCGTATTGAAAATGCTTTTTAACCATTTTCCATCTTTTATGTCGACAGTATGGCTTTTGTCATGATTGCCGGCATGTGCGGCGGCCGTATCCAGATGCTGGATCAGTTTCCCGCCGCCCGCGATCGCCAACAGCTGGTGCCCCGCGCAGATCCCGAGCACCGGCAGGTCCGTTTCGTTCAGGACCATGCCCGCCAGCAGCATGTCCGTATCCGCCCGGCGTTCGTTCATGGGCGCGGTCAGGGCATGCGGTACTTCCCCGTACCGTGACGGCGGATAATCGGCTCCGCCCGTGAACAGCATGCCGTCGGCCTGTGCGATATAAGCTTCCAGCATGTCCCGGTCGGCCGTGCAGGGAAAGATCAGGGGAAGCCCGCCACAATCATAGATGGCGCGGACGTAATTTTCGGGGACCCTGTACCAGCGATGTTCGTCTTCCAGATAGCTCGCATTCACACCGATGACCGGACGTTTGTTCTTTTCCATCTCTTCGCCTTATATTTCGTGTTTTATCGCGGATAGCGCCTTGTCCTGGGTTTTCACTGTTCCGCGGCGTCCTGCCGCTCTTTACCTACTCTGCCCTATGTCTTTCGTTCCTGTTTTTTTGCCGCGGGGAATAAAATGTTGTTCAGGATCAGCCGGTAGCCGGGACTGTTCTTATGCAGATCGAGATTCGTGGGAGGATCCCCCACATAATGCCGGTAATCCTCGGGATCGTGCCCGCCGTAGAAGGTAAAGGTCCCCTTCCCGATATTCCCGTGAATATACTTGACCCTGTCCGTATTCGCGGTCTCCCCCATGATCACGATGCTCTTTTTCAGAAGGTCGCGTTTAAAGGACGTCGTCTGGCCCATGAAGCCCTTGATCAGTGACTCGTGATTTTGGGTGAGCATGCAGGGAACGGGATCGAATTTGGCGGAAAACTCGAAAAGGGAAAAATAGTCCTTGACCGGGTCGATGCTCAGGGGCAGGTAGCTCGGCGGGACGTCAATATCGGAAAATTCATAGACAAAGGGGTCGGGGTTCAGGGTGAAATCCCGGAACGCGAAGGTGCGGCCGAAATCCAGCTTTTCCTGATAGCCGGGATCCGGACCGTCGTGATCGAACACCGCCTGGCAAATATCGGTCTCCGCGGCGGAAAGGGCGATATCATACGAATCCGTGGCGGCGCACATGGCAAAGAGAAATCCGCCGTTGAGCACGAAGTCCCTGATCTTTTCCGCAACGGCAAGTTTCAGCTGAGAGACTTTTTTGTATCCCAGTTCCGCCGCCAGTTTTTCCTGCGTCACCTGTTCGTTGATATACCAGGCGGCATTCCGGTAATTACCGTAGAATTTCCCGTACTGTCCCGTAAAATCCTCGTGATGCAGGTGCAGCCAGTCGTATTTCCGCAAGTCTCCGCCCAGGATATCCCGGTCGTACACCTTCTCATAGGGGATCTCCGCATAGCTCAGGGCCAGGGTTACGGCATCGTCCCAGGGAAGCGTGTTCGGGGGCGTGTAAACGGCGATCTCCGGGGCTTTTTCGAGCAGCACGATGTGCATATTCCTCTCTTCGATCACCCCCGATATCCCGGCACGCTCCGCACTGCCGATCTTTTCATAGCTTACGCCCCTGAGCAAACACTCTTTTTCGATCAGCTCGGCAGAGCCCATGCAAAACGAGCCGCCGCGGTAATTCAGCATCCATTCCACATCGATCTCCCGCTGAAGGGCGAAATAGGCGATGCCGTAGGCTTTGAGATGATTGCTTTGCCGGTGGTCCATAGGAATGAGGATATCCGCCGTCAAAAAGGATGAGAGGGACAGCCATAAGGCCATGAGCGCAGGGAATGTGGATCTTCGTTTCATTGGGAGGTAATTTAGACAAAATGATTTAATAATAAAAATTTTTTAATTATAATATCACATGAAAAACATTAAGCAACCCCTTATTCGAACGGCGCTCTTCGCGCTTGCCCTGCTTTCCGCCGCGTGCGACAGCACCCCGACGGCCGAGATCTGCGTCAGCATTCCGCCCCAGGCCTATCTGGTGAAACGTATCGCCGGGGAAAGCACGCCGGTCACGATCATGATCCCGCCCGGCTCCGCGCCGCCTACCTACGCCCCCAGCGCGTCGCAGATACGCGACCTGCACGAATGCAAACTGTATGTTCGGAACGGGCACCCCGATTTTCATTTCGAGAACATGCACATCAATCCTTTTCTGAAAGATCACCCCGGCGTGCTCACCGTATCGATGGCCGATTCCGCCGACCTGATGCAGGGCGATTCCCACATCTGGCTGTCGCCGGCGATCATGCGGGCGGCCGCCGGAAAGATCGTAAAACAACTCCGCCGGCTCTATCCCGAAAGACAGGATGAATTGAACGAAAATTACCGCTTGCTGATCAATGATATCGACGATCTGGATGCCGAATTGCGGGGCGTGTTCGCCTCCCTCCAGGGCGCCAAATTCATGACCCTCCACCCCTCCTGGGGTTACTTTTCACGGGAATACGGCCTGCAGCAGGTCAGCATCCATCATGAGAACAAGGCGCCCGCGGCGCAGGAACTGGCGGAACTGATCGAACAGGCCAAAGCGGACACGATCCGGATCCTCTTCATTCAAAAAGAATTCTCCTTTGAACAGCTCTCGGTCATTTCGCAGGAGATCGACGCCAGCATCATCCCGCTTGACCCCCTGAATGAATCCTGGCTGGAAAACCTCAGGCAGACCGGCCGCATATTCCAAAAGGCAATGAATGAACACTAGGCCACCGCTCATTCTGCTCTACCTCCTCTTTTTTGTGAACGTCCTGCTTTTCGGCTCTTCCTGGATGTTCAACAAGATCGTTCTTGAGGAAGGGGCAAGCCCCATCTGGGCGGCGGCGATCCGTCAGTCCATCGCGGCGCTGGTCTTTCTGCTGGTCTTTTTCATCAAACGCCCCGCGGTCAGGCTGAATAAAAAGCAGGTCCGGCTCATTGTCTTCTACGGCGTTTTCATGATGGCGCTTGCGCATGTGTTCGCCTTCAGCGGACAAGGCCATATCGGTTCGGGACTTGCCAGCATCGTGTTCAGTTTTTTCCCGCTGGCCATCGTGATCATTTCATCGATCCTGATCCCGAAGAGCGAACCGCTGACGGTAAAAAAAGTGGCGGGCACGATCGTCGGGCTTGCGGGGATCGTGGTAATATTCTATACCCGCGGCGGCACGGAGGCCGAAGGCTCCCGGGTGCTGGGCATTTTCCTCATCCTGCTCTCGGTCTTCGTCAACGCCCTGCCGAACGTGGTCATCAAGCGGGACGGCGCCGAGCTGGACCCGCTCGTCCTCAACACCTTCGGATTCCTGATCGCCGCGCCCCTTTTGCTCCTCTTCGCCCTGATCTTCGAAGGCCTTCCCGGCTTCGCGTTCACTCCGAAAATGCTCCTCTCGGAATTGTACCTGGGCATCCTGTGCAGCGCCCTCGGGTTTTTTCTTTATTTTTATCTTCTGCGTCATATTTCCGTTTTCAAGATGGCCCTGTCCGCGTATCTGACACCCGTGGTCGCGGTCATGCTGGGCTATCTTTTTTTTGATGAAAAATTATCCATAGATCATTATATTGGCATGTTTCTGATCTTTACCGGAATTTTTATAACCGAGATTAAGCACTATGTTAAACGCAGACCTGAGATTTTATAATCATCCCTTCGGGAAATTGCACATTGCCGTGCATGAAGAGCGCATTGTGGCCGTTTCGTTCGCGCCCATCGAAAGGTCCTGGCTGAACGCCCTGGTCCTTGAGCCCGGAACAAAGTTCTTCAACGGATCCCTGTCCGATCTTCCGCGGCAAATGGACACCTTTTTTTCGGGGCTGGACCCGCATTTCAATCTGAAGATCACCCTGCACGGCACGCCCTTCGAGACGGCGGTTTGGAAAGCGTGCATGAACATCCCCTACGGGAAGACCTCGACCTATGCCGCCATCGCGGAGGAGATCGGCAGTCCGAACGCGGTCCGCGCCGTCGGCACCGCCCTGTCCGCCAATCCGATCCCGATCATTGTGCCCTGCCATCGCGTTGTCCGGACGGACGGCTCGCTCGGGGGATTCCGCGGCGGACTTAAATTGAAACAGCAATTGTTAGATATGGAAAAAGGGATTGAATGAGACGTCTTGCACTTTTATTTTTTGTCATACTGACGGTATCCTGTCAGCTGACCGAACCCCCCGCCGTCCGTTCCTGGATACGCGTGAACCGGCTCGGCTACCTTCCGGAGTCCGTCAAGACCATCGTCTTCTGTTCACTGGATGACAAGACGCATCCCGCGGTGTTCCAGCTGGTTGACGCCGTCACGGACGAGATCGTCCTCGAGAGCGGCGCCATCGATTCCTGCGGGGCCTACGGTCCTTTCGCCGCCGCCTACCGCTTTGATCTTTCGGGCTTCAACGCCCCCGGAAAATACTATATCCGTTCGGAGAACGTTCAGTCCCCCGCCTTTCTGATCGGTGAAGACGTCTATGACGGCGCCGCTGATTTCCTGCTTCGCTACATGCGTCAGCAGCGCTGCGGATTCAACCCCTATCTGAACGACTCCTGCCATACCCGCGACGGATTCATCGTTTATGAGCCCGGCCGCGAGGGAGAGCACATCGACGTGACCGGCGGCTGGCACGATGCGACGGACTATCTGCAATATACCGCGACTTCTGCAAACGCCGTATTCCAGCTGCTGCTGGCCTACCGCGAATCCCCGGGTTCCTTCCGGGACGCCTATGATGCGGACGGACTGCCCGGCGCGAACGGCGTTCCCGACGTGATCGACGAGGCCAAATGGGGCATGGACTGGCTCTGCCGCATGAACCCCGCGCCCGACCGTTTTTTCAATCAGATCGCCGACGACCGCGACCATGCCGGATTCCGTCTGCCCACCGAAGACTCCGTGATCTATCATGAGACATGGGAAGGCCGCCCGGTCTATTTCTGCGACGGAAAGATACAGGGATTACGGCAATACAAGAACCGTACGACGGGCGCCGCGTCGACCGCCGGCAAATTCTCCTCCGCCTTCGCGATCGGCACCGAGGTGCTCCACTCCTTCTACCCCCGCTATGCCGAATCGCTCGAATTGCGCGCCCAGCTCGCTTATGCCTACGGAAAGCAGTATCCCGGCGCCTGCCAGACTGCCTCCTGCGTCTCACCCTATTTTTACGAAGAAGACAACTGGGCGGACGACATGATGCTGGCCGCCGCCGAGCTGTACCGCCTGAACGGAAAAAAATATTTCAAGACCGAGGTCATGAAGTTCGCCGCAATGGAACCCGTCAGTCCCTGGATGGGCGCCGACACCGCGCGCCATTATCAGTGGTATCCCTTCTTCAATGCCGGCCATTACGAAGCCGCCTCGGCGCCGTATTTTGAGGAAAGCGGTGAGCTGACCGCCTTATACCGCGAAGGGCTTGAACGCATCTACCGGCGCGGGAAGGACAATCCCTTCCGCATCGGCATTCCCTTTATCTGGTGTTCCAATAATTTTGTGACGGCGGCGCTGACGCAGATATCCCTCTATCAAAAGCTGAGCGGCGATACCCGCTACGATGAGATGGAAGCGGGGCTGCGGGACTGGCTCTTCGGCTGCAATCCCTGGGGGACCAGCATGATCGTCGGATTTCCGCCCTTTGCGGATTATCCCGCCGACCCGCACAGTTCACTCTCCTACCTCTACGGCATGACGACCGACGGCGGCCTGGTCGACGGTCCGGTCTACGGATCGATCTTCGGCAATCTCAAAGGACTGCGCCTGCTCGAAGAGGACGAATACGCGCAATTTCAGTCCGATGTCGCGGTCTACCACGACGATGCCGGCGATTACTCGACGAACGAACCGACCATGGACGGCACTGCCTGCCTGATCACCTACCTGGCTTCCCTGGAATCCGGCAAGCCCGGGACCTTTCAGACCGTGGACGCCCAGGGCGCGATCATCCGCGGGAATCCCTTGAAAAAACAGATCGCGCTCGTTTTCACGGCCCACGATCAAGCCGACGGCGGCATGATCATCGCCGACACCCTGGCGGCGCACGGCATCCGGGGATCCTTCTTCCTGACGGGCGATTTTTACCGCAATCCCGCGTTCAAGCCGGTCATAAGAAAGCTGATCGCCAACGGGAATTACATGGGCGCGCATTCTGACAAGCATCTGCTCTACAACAAATGGGACGCTCAGCGCACCCTGAACGTTACGGAGCAGGAATTCAAGGAAGACCTGCGGAACAATTACGACGCGATGGCGCAATGGGGGATCGCCCGGGAAGACGCGCATTATTTTCTGCCGCCCTATGAATGGTACGACAAGCATATCGCCCTCTGGACCTACCATGAAGGCCTCTCGCTGGTTAACATGAGCCCCGGCACCCTCTCGCACACCGACTACACCACCCCGGACATGGGCGCCCGCTATCATGACAACGAGGAGATCTATCAGTCCGTCATGCTCTACGAGGAACAGAACACCTTGAACGGCTTCATGCTCCTGATCCACCTCGGCAGCGACGAGTCCCGAACGGAAAAGTTCTACACTCACCTGGATGAACTGATCACGGAGCTTGGCGAAAAGGGCTATGAGTTCGTCCGGATCGACGAACTGCTGGATAAAAACTATCAGAAACGATGAATATAAGAACGATATCCATCCACAGATCCCGCTGATTTTCGCAGATTAAAATAATTAATTATTAGCAAGGTCGCCGCGAAAAGATTGCTTGCGATCTTATCGGGTATCCCCATGAATAATGAACATCGACCAACGATATGTGATGTGCGAAGTGACGTCCGGATATCGAACATCGTTGATCCTTGTTCGGATATCATTCTGCCTTCTGCCTTCTGCCTTCTGCCTTCTGCCTTCTGCCTTCTGACTTCTGACTTCTGCCTTCTGTCTTCTGCCTTCTGACTTCCGTCTTCTGTCTTCTACCCGTTACGAGTCTCACATAAAAAACCACTGTCATCTCGAACCGACCCCGAAGCCCCGGGGGAGG
>CALMFL010000115.1 GCA_937862595.1 uncultured Fidelibacterota bacterium | reverse complement strand
CCCTGAGCGCATCCTCGAACATCTTCGTCGGCGTGGAGTCCTCGCTGATCATCAAGCCTTACCTTAATAAAATGACAAGATCGGAACTAAATACGGTGCTGACCGTCGGCATGGCCACGGTCGCCTCCAGCATGCTGGCGGTCTACATCATGGTCCTCCACAATCACTTCCCGACGATCGCCGGGCACCTTGTGTCCGCGTCGATCATGAACGCCCCGGCCGCCATCGTGATCTCGAAACTGCTGTACCCCGAAAAGGAAAAGCCCGAAACGCTCGGACTGAAGATCACGCCGCAGTTTGATAAAAAGAGCAGTATGTTCGAGACCATCCTGGACAGCGCCCAATCCGGGGTCAAGCTGATCGTGGGCATCGTGGCCATGCTGCTGGCATTCCTTGGCCTGGTCGCCCTGCTGGATAAGATCATGATCCTGCTGGGATCTCCCGTCAACGGGCTTTTTAACGCCAATATCGATTTCAGCCTTAAGGGACTGCTGGGCTACCTGTTCTATCCGATTACCTGGCTGATCGGCATTCCGGGACCGGATGTCGGCGTTATCTCCAGGATCATCGGGGAGCGCGTCATTCTTTCCGAAGTGACGGCCTTCCAGGACCTTGCGCTTGTGATCGCGAACGGAGCCATTTCGGCGCGTTCCGCAGTCATCACCACCTATGCGCTGACCGGATTCGCCCATATCGCTTCCGTGGCGATCTTTGTCGGCGGGTACGCGGCCCTCGCGCCAGCAAGGGCGAAAGATCTCTCGCAACTGGGATTCAGGGCGCTCCTGGGAGCCACGCTTGCTACGCTCTTGTCCGCTTCCGTAGCCGGCCTCTTCTTTCAGAACGTCTCGATCCTGGCAATGTAAATTTAAAAAAAGGATAACGTATGACCGGATTCGTGCTCTTAGCCATGCTCTCAGGCGTCTGCTTCGCCATTATCGGCGTGATGATGCGCCTCGGACAATCCAAAAACGTGGTTCCCCTTCATATTTCCATGTGCATGGGACTTGCGGGGGCGATCTATTTTGGTTTTCAGATCGACTGGGCGAACTGGGATGTGCCGGCTTATGTCATTATCATGGCATTATGCGGTACGACCGGCTTGATCGCCTCGATGATCTTTACGAAAATGTCCCTGAAACGCGGGCCGCTGTCGCCCTTATGGACCGCGACAAACCTTACCTTTATCGTCGTGACCGTCTATGCCGCCCTGATGTTCGCCGAAAAGATCGGCCTGATGCAGGGACTGGCGCTTCTCTTCGGGATCGTCTGCGTGATCTTTGCCGCCAACCTCGGCGATATGCCGAAGAGCGACGGCAAGGATGACAAAAAACCCCTGAAAATGAAGGTGGAATATGCCCTTCTGCTCTTCCTGGTCCTGGTCGGCAACAGTTTTTCATTTCTGGTGATCAAGGACCTGGGAACACGCCTGATGCCGGATACCGCCACGCCCTACATTGTCCTTTACCGCCCGCACATGTACTTTATCATGTACCTGAGCATGGCGCTCGTATCCTTCATTATTGTGAAATTCATTGACAAAAGCAAGCCGGTGAGCTACAAATGGGTGTGGGGACTCGGCGCCCTGGCCGCCGCCGGTTCGATCAGCGGCATGGTCATGCTGAGCTCGGTCGTTGACAAACTGCCGGCCTCCGTGGTCTTTACGCTGAACTCGATCTGCTGCATTCTGGTCGGGTGCATCATCTCCGTGCTTGCGTTCAAGGAAAAGATCAAGCCTGCCTGGTGGGGAACGATCGTTTTCGGCATCGTCGCCGTGATCCTTGCAAATATCGTCCTCTAAAAAAACCGTACATTAAAAAGAGAAA
>CALMFL010000114.1 GCA_937862595.1 uncultured Fidelibacterota bacterium | reverse complement strand
GGCGGAAAGTTACGGCAGCAGGATCCATGCCGATATCGCCCGGGCCGCGAAAAACAAACTCCGGCTTTCCTTTGACAAGATACTCCGCGACGTGACCGGCATCGCGGGAAAGGACCTGTACCGGGATTTCTCCGATCAGATCGGCGCCGACTACCTGAACCGGACCGCCACGATCCGCGAAAACCTGAAGGAAGGGGACGTTCTCTTCGATCAGGGACCCGGGAATTTCCTGCCTTCCTACTCCCCCGACGGATCGCGTTTTGTGTTCCAGTCGAGCACGGGATACGATTACATCAGCTACAATTTTCTTTATGCCCTCGAGGACGGGAAAGCGAAAAAGATCTCCAGGGACCGCGTGCGCGGGAACGTTGCCTGGTCCCCGGACGGCAAGACCCTTTATTTCGCCCAGCGTCAGAAGTCCAATCTCTACGGATCCACCTGGTTCGATCTCATGGCCTACGATTTTGAGAGCGAAAAACTGACCCGGCTGACGAAAGACGCCCGCATCTACTCCGTGACCGCGGACAGGGACGGCCGCCTGTACGTGATCCGCGTCCATGACGGGACCCATAACATCTACCGTTATGACCCGGAAAACGACATCATGACCGACCTGACCCGCTTCAGCCACGGCGAACAGATCTTCATCATGCACGCCCGCCCGGACGGCAGCGGCATCTACTTTGACATGGCGGTCAATCACGGCCGCGACATTTACCGGCTCGACCCCGAAAGCGGCGAGGTATCGCCGCTGATCTTCAGCGCCGAACACGACAACCGCACCCCCTTTGTCACGCCGGACGGCCAAAGCCTGTATTTCGCTTCCGACCGCACCGGGATCTTCAACATTTACCGCATCCGGCTTGACGACAACGCCGCTCCCGAGCTCATGACCAACGTGACCGGCGCCGCCATGTACCCCGCGGTCGACCCGGCGACGGATTCCCTGAGCTATTCTCTTTTCAAGGGAAGCCGCTTTCTGCTGTACCGCACGGATACGCGGACCGTGGTCCCGGCCGGGAACGCCGTCTACAAGGACTACCGTTTCCCCACGGTCATGCAATCCTGTGCCGACACCTGCAGGATCGAAACGAAACCCTACGAATATCAATTCAGCGATCTGTTCTTTACGCCCTTCCTGCAGTACGATTACGACGCCCTCAAGGCCGGCCTGATCTTTTACCAGAACGAGGTCCTTGATAAAATGAACCTCTTCGCCATGGCGGACGTCAACGCGCGCGGCGATTACGACATTCACGCGCATCTGGATTTCAACCAGTGGCTTCCCCGCTTTTACGCCGAAGTGTACGCCGTCGGCCTGAACCGCCTGGACACGATCCTGTACAACGATTATTACCCCATGCGGCAGGATGTGCGCTTCGACCTGCAGGAAGCGACCGTCGGCATGCATTACACCTGGCGAAGCCTCCATTATTTCGAGCTCTCGGCAAGCACCGGCCGCTACACGACAAATATAAAGGGATCATTCAACGACCCTTCGCTGGGACTGATCAAATTCGCCCCTTCCACCTACTACAAGGGCCAGCGGATCGAATTCCGCTACCGGGCCGACTTTACCCGCCCGCACTGGCAAAGCAACATCTCCCCCACCCGCGGCTTCCGCATCAACGAGCTGATGCTGGCCTATGATCTGAATCTTTTCATCGACGACTACAAGGTCTCGGATTACGGAACCTACATCGAAACCTATACAAAGAACTACACGCCGCGCGTTGACCTGGATGCCGACCTGTTTATTCCCCTGCCGGGCTCAAAGCACAGCGCCCTGTCGTTCAATCTGGACGCCGGCGCGATGTTCAACACCGAGATCGACAGCTTTTTCAACTATTTCGCCGGCGGATTGCCCGGCCTGAAAGGCTATCCCTTCTACACCATCGAAGGAAGCCATAAGGTCATCCTGACCTCCACCCTGCGCTTCCCCCTGAGCAAGAAACTGGACCTGAACCTGGAGCCCTTCTTCCTCGAAAGCCTTTATCTCGGCATCTATCATCAGATCGGGGATGCGTGGACCTTCGGGAAAAGCGCGCCCTCCTGGAAGCAGGACGTAGGCCTTGAAGCCCGGATCGGCGGGCATTCGTGGTACGGCTTCCCGCTCGCCCTGAGCTTCGATCTTGTGTATGCGCTGAATATGATCCGCTATGACGAGTTCGACGAAAGCAAGACCGTCGGACATAATTTCCGTTTTTACTGGACACTTTTATTTGATTTCTAACATTAAAGGCCTTATGAAACGCTTCATTCTCACACTCCTGATCGTCTTTTCCCTGCTGCAGGCGCAGCCGCCCGAAAAGATCCGTTCCCGTTCCATCCCGCTGGGGATCGCCATGTCCGCACTCGTCCCCGGGGCGGGCCAGTGGTATGCGGAGAGCAAGGTGATGGCGGCAGTCTACCTTACTCTGGAGGCCGCGTTCATCACCGGGAACATCCACTTTGACCGCCTCGGCAACCGCGGCGTTGAGGAATATGAAGATTACGCGGATCTTCACTGGAACGTCACGGACTGGATCGGGGTCTACGATCCGGTCACCGACCCGACGACCCATACCTCGACGGTCTATGTGGACAACCGCTCCTATTCGCCCCAGATCGAATCCAGCTATCAGGCGATGATGACGGATATCGCGAACGGCTACACCCATATCACTATCCAGAAAGATTACCATTTCTATGAAAATATCGGCAAGTATGAACAGTTCAAGGCCGGTTGGGACGACTGGACGCCCGGCGGGGAAGATCCGGGAGACCCCCTGAACGGCATCACGCCGAAATATTCCGACAACCAGTACACCTATTCCGGGATGCGCCGGACGGCCAATAATTTTTACAGGATCGGCGGATACTTCGGAACAGCCTTGTTTTTCAATCATTTCATCTCTGCCATCGACGCGGGATTTCGGATAAAGAAACTGCATGAAAATGGCGAAATCGGTTGTAAATTGTATACCGCCCCCATGATCGGTTCATCGGAGGCGATCGGATTCCAGGCGGGTATCGCCCTTAGCTTTTAACTGACGGGATATTATGAAAAAACACCTTGTTCTCTGTCTCATTCCGGTTCTCGGCATGCTGCTTTCGGGATGCTCCGGATCAAAAGAAGTCGAAGCGAAGGAGCCTCCGAAAGAGCGCAGCTACATCGAGCGCTACGAAGACGCCCTCGTGAACTTCGAAGCGAAAAAATATTACAAATCCATTGAAGACTTCACCTATGTGGTGTTCAATGCGCCCGGAAGCGATATTGCCGACGATGCGCAGTACTATCTCGCGTCCTCGCATTACGCCTTGAAGGAATACCTGCTCGCGATCGACGAATACCAGCAATTGCTCCGCCGCTGGCCGGCCAGCGATCTGTATGAAAAGACCCGCTTCAAGATCGCCGAGTGCTATTATATGCAAAGCCCGGGATACCAGCGCGACCAGCAGTACATCTTAAAGGCCATCGCCGCCTACCAGGATTTTATCGATGAATATCCCTTCAGCGAGAACCGCGCGAATGCCGAGGAACGGATCCGCGAACTGCGTTCGGGACTGGCCAAAAAAGTCTATGAGGCCGGACAATTGTACATGGTGCTGCGCGAATGGAATGCCGCGATCATTACCTTCAATGAGATCCTCGATTCCTATTACGATACCCCTTACCTGAACGACACCTATCTGGAGATCGCGACCTGCTACGCCAAACTGCTGAAACGCGAGGATATGATCCGGATGCTGAACAAGGTGAGCGAGGCGGATCTGTCCGCAAAGAACAAGCTGAACTATAACAAATTGCTAAATCTCTCCATGGACTGGCCTGAATGAAGCCTTTATGTCTTTACGGCGGGGCCTTTGATCCCGTCCATAACGGACATATTTATTTTGCACGGCACATCGCAGATGCCTTCAAGCCTGATGGCCTGTTCTTTATTCCCGCCCATTATTCCCCCTTTAAGGGAATGCAAAAATACGCTCCGGACGACCATCGTCTGAAGATGCTCGATATCGCGGCCCGATCGGTACCCGGATCGGCCGTTTCCGACATCGAGATCCGGCGCGAGGGGATCTCCTACACTCTGGACACCCTGAAAGCCTTTCACGCGCTGTATCCCGAAAATTCCCTGCTGTGGGTCATCGGCGACGACCATCTTGACCGGCTCGACCGCTGGAAAGGCTATCCCGAACATTTCCGCTACTGCGATTTTATCGTCCTTCCCCGAAGCCATCCGGACGCCCGCCTTAAGATCGACCGCCACCCTTTCCGCGCTCAGCTGCATCTGTTGAACGCCGACCCCTTTCCGGTCTCTTCCTCTGAGATAAGAGCAATTTTAAAAGCGGAAGGCGACGTGAATTCGCTTCTTCCCGACGAAATACGGGACTATATTGACCGGAACAAACTTTACAGGTAGCTTATGCCCTTTTATCTGAGTGTGATCATCTTGCTTGCCGGCGTCCTCCTGCTGTATTTCGGAGCGAAATACCTCGTGACCGGAAGCGCCAACATCGCACGGATCCTGGGCGTAAAGCCCATTATCGTCGGACTGACGATCGTTGCGTTCGGCACCTCCATGCCGGAATTCATGGTCAGCATGTTCGGCGTGCTTCAGGGCGCTTCGGATATCTCCGTCGGAAATATCATCGGATCCAATATCGCCAACATCGGCCTGATCCTCGGGATCGCCGGCCTGATCGCCCCCATTACGCTGAAATACCATAATATCCGCCTGCAGCTGCTGATCCTGTTAATGGGCTCTCTTCTCTTTTGCCTCCTGGCCTATAACGGCATCAGCCGTTTCGAGGGCATTGTATTTATCCTTCTCACTGTCGCTTATGTCTACTTTCTGATCAAAAGCTCCCGGGAGGGCGAGGTCAGGGAGACATTGCCCAAAACCGACGATTCCATGCTGCGGAATATTCTCTACACGCTGGGCGGGATCACCGCCCTGATCTTCGCCTCGAAGGCGATCATCGACGGCGCTTCCCGCATCGCCGAACACTTCGGCATCTCGCAGATCGTCATCGGCATGACCGTTGTCGCCGTGGGAACGTCCCTGCCGGAACTCGCCGCCAGCATCATGGCCCAGGTCAAGAACGAATCGGACATCTCGATCGGCAACGTGATCGGATCGAACCTGTTCAACATGTTCTTCGTGGCCGGCGGCGCCGCCACGGTAAAAGGACTTCCGATCAACCTGTCGATCTATACCTTTGAAGTGCCCTACATGCTGATCTTCAGCCTGCTCCTCTTCCCCATTATTTTCATTTCCAAGGGCATCGGCCGCCTCCATGCGGCGGGACTTCTGCTGCTCTACGTCTCCTTCGTCCTTATCTCCTTTCTCTGGCGCTGACATGGAGTATAAACGCGTCCCCCCCTACACCCATTCTTCGGGCATTTACGACCACCTGATGGCCGATGTCGATTACGAAGGCTGGTGCGACTATATCGCCGACCTGGCGGAGGCCTTCGGGTTCGGCACCGCGTCGGTCTATGATCTTTCCTGCGGCACCGGGACCTTTCTGAACCTGTTCCCGGCCGCCAAAAAATACGGCATCGACCTCTCGGAGCCCATGATCCGCGTCGCAAAGTCCCTGCATCCCGGCATTCATTTTTCAACCGGCAACATGCTGCGCCCGCCCCTCAAAAACGTGGACCTATACGTCAACATCCATGACGCGCTGAATTACATTTCCTCCTTTGACGCGGTCCGGGACCATATCCGCTACATGGCGAAACACCTGAAGCCGGGACAGACCTACGTGTTCGACTTCGCCATGCGTGGCGTGATCAAGGAATACTTTACCGACACCTCCTACGAAGACACCTCTCCCGAGGGGATCTCCTTTAAACGCCAGAATACCTTTTATGAAAAGAAAAACATCGCGGTGACCGACCTGTATATCTATCATCCGGACGGCAGGGCCTTCCACGAACAGCATCACCAGTATATCTTCGAATACCGTGAAATTGTGAAATTGTCCGTGGAATTTCCTTCAAGAAGCTTTATATTCCTCGAAGAGTTTACCTTTGATGAAGCTCATGAAGCCTCAAACCGGATGCTTGTCGTGATGCAATGATTCAATTTAGCCAAGTCACCGTGAACTACGGGTACGTCCCCGGCGCGCTGAAAGACATCAATCTTCAGCTGCGCGACGGCGATTTCACCCTGCTGATCGGACCCACCGGGTCCGGCAAGTCGACGCTTTTGCGCCTGATCTATATGGACATCCTCCCCTCATCGGGAACCGTGACCGTGGACAAATGGTCCTCCTACCGGATCTCTCCCCGTCAGATCAACGTCCTCAGGAGAAATATCGGCGTGGTTTTCCAGGATTTCAAGCTGATCGAGAACATGAGCGTCTTTGACAACGTCGCCCTGCCCCTTGTCATCGAAGGCTACCGCCGGAAATACATCATCCGCCTCGTCCGCCTCCTGCTGGACGAAGTGAACATGCTGCAGAGCGAGCGCCAGCAGGCCTCGACGCTCAGCCTGGGCGAAAAGCAGCGCGTCGCCATCGCACGCGCCATGGCCAAGAACCCCTTCGTGATCATTGCGGACGAACCCACCGGCAACCTGGACCGGGAGGCCTCCCGGAACGTGCTTTCCCTGCTTGAACGTATCCATCAGAACGGGACTTCCGTGATCATGGCCACGCACGATTACGAGCTCATCAAGGACACGCCCTACCGGAGGATCTATATGGAGAACGGGCAGATCCTGCCGCCGGACCGGACATTTTCTCCCCTGAACCAGCGCATCAATCTTCTGGCGGACCCCCAATGAAATTCTTTTTCATCCTGCGTCAGACATTCAACAACCTTTGGCGGGAACGCACCCCGGTCGTCGCCACCGTTCTGACCATCTGCATCGCGCTGACGATCCTGATCGCCCTCTTCGAGGTCAGCTGGACGCTTTACAGCCAGTTGAGCGACCTGAAGAGCAATCTGGTCATTGAGGTCTACCTTGATCCCGCCCTGTCGGAGAAACAGGCCGGCACGATCCAAAAACAGCTCGAACAATACAATACCATCGAACGCATCCGTTTTATCTCCAAGGAGACCGCCGCGGACATATTTCGCGAGGAGTTCGGGGAGAACATCACGGATATTCTGGACGAGAACCCGCTTCCCATCTCCTTTGAAATACGCCTGCTCCCGGAATACAACCACCCCGGCTACATGTCGCTGTTCAAAAAGCAGGTCGAAAGCATTTCCGGCGTCGACGAGGTGCACTACCGCCATGCCGTGATCGAGAAACTGGAACAACTCACCGAGGCGATCATGGTCTCGGGGATCTTCGTCCTGATCATCCTGGTCTTCGCCATGAACCTGCTGATCCGCAACACCATCAAGCTGTCCGTCTACGCAAAGCGCCGTCAGATCGAGATCATGAAGATCCTGGGCGCCGGGAACATGCTGATCCGTATGCCTTTTATCCTCGAAGGCGCGTTTGAGGGGCTTATCGGAGGCATCCTGTCCGCAACCGGACTGATCGTCATGCATAAATTCATCGCCAGCAGTTTTAGCCTTGTGACCTTTTCACTGCACACGTACAAGCTGATATGGGTCTACACCCTCTCCCTCGGGATCCTGATCGGACTGCTGACCTCGGCCGGATCCGTCGGAAAATTCGTGAATAAGATCTTTTCCAAGAAATAAGACCGAAGAGATAATGCCGGAGGATCAAAACAATCGTTAAGGAGATCACGATGCTGCATAAAACCCTTCTTCCGCTGACCGCGTTCCTCCTGTTCCTGACGGGCTGTTCGGTGCGGACCGGCCTTGACAACGCCGCCAAAGCCGATTTCTCCATGTTCAGGGGAAAGAACGTGGGGGTGGTTGCGAACCATACCTCCCTGGACCGGCACGGGAATCATATCGCGGACCTTCTGCATCAAAGCGAAGGCCTTACGCTGAAAGCTATTCTGGCCCCCGAACACGGGTTCCG
>CALMFL010000113.1 GCA_937862595.1 uncultured Fidelibacterota bacterium | reverse complement strand
TTCGCTTGTTATGTTCATATGATCGCCAAAAAGGAAAAACATGGACTCATCAACGATACGAAAACAATTCATCGAATATTTTGAAAAGACCCTGGAACATACGGTGGTGCCGAGCGCATCTGTGATCCCGCTGAACGACCCCACCCTGCTGTTCACCAACGCGGGGATGAATCCCTTCAAACCCTATTTTCTCGGCGAGCTGGAACCCCCGTTCCGGCGTGTGGTGAATTCCCAGAAATGCATTCGGGTCAGCGGAAAACACAACGATCTCGAGGCGGTGGGACGTGACCATTATCACCACACCTTTTTTGAAATGCTCGGAAGCTGGAGCTTCGGGGATTATTACAAAAAAGAAGCGATCCTTTGGGCCTGGAAACTTTTCACGGAGATTTGGAAGATCGATCCCCGCCGCCTGTATGCCACGGTGTATACCGACGACGACGAAGCCCTGAAAATTTGGAAAAGCATTCCGGACATCGAGCCGGAACAAATCCTGATCTTTGGAGAAAAGGACAACTTCTGGTCCATGGGCGACATCGGCCCCTGCGGCCCGTGCTCCGAGATCCACTATTACCGGGGGGATAAGCTGGAGGACAAAGACGCCGCGAAGGTCAACGCCGACGATCCGGATTACCAGGAATTGTGGAATCTGGTCTTTATTCAGTACAATCGGGACGAAAAAGGGGAGCTTCACCCCCTGAAGAACAAGCATATTGATACCGGCGCCGGATTCGAGCGCATTGTCGCCGCGTTGAACGGACTGGACAGCAATTACGACACCGATCTTTTCCGCCCGCTCATCGACCAGATCGAGGCTTTGTCCGACATTGCCTACGACAAAGGCGAAGAAGGCATGGCGCACCGCGTGATCGCAGACCATATCCGCATGCTGACGGTCGCCATTTCCGACGGCGCGATCCCGGGCAACGAAGGGCGCTCATACGTCCTGCGCCGCATCCTGCGGCGGGCGGCCCGCTTTGGAAGGAAGCTGAACCTGAAAGAACCCTTCCTTTATCGCCTGGTCCCGACCGTCGCGCATATTCTGGGAGACGTGTACCCCGAGATCGTCGTACAGCGCGAGCATGTTCAGCGGATCATCCGCGCCGAGGAAGAGTCCTTCGGCAATACGCTGGATAAAGGGCTGGAGCTTTTTGAACAGCTTGCGAAAAAAGCAAGGAAAACGGGAGAAAGCGTTCTGAACAGCGAAGACGTATTCCGTCTTTATGATACCTTCGGTTTTCCTGTTGACCTGACGCGCCTGCTGGCGGAAGAAAAAGGACTTGCCATCAGCGAAAAAGAGATCGACGACCTGATGGAACAGCAGCGCCAGCGCGCCCGCGCCGCCGGAAAATTCAAAATGAAGTCCGCAGAGGATCTGCAGTGGATCATCCTGCGCCCCGGCGTGCCTTCCGTATTCGCCGGTTACGACACCTACAGCATTTCCGCGCTTCCGGTCAAATATGCCGCCGACGAGAACCACACCTATCTTGTCGTTGACAAGACGCCCTTCTATGCCGAATCGGGAGGACAGACCGGAGACAAGGGACACATTGTTTTTACCGACCCCGAAACGGGGAAAATGGATTACAGCCGGGTCCTTGATGCCCAGAAGATCGGGAACGATATCGTTCATATTATTGAGGGCCGGGTCTTTGATACCCATCCTTCGGATTCCGGGCTGTTGACCCTTGAGGTCAATGAAAGCACCCGCCGCGATACGGCCCGCAACCATTCGGCGACCCACCTTTTACATGCGGCGTTACGAAAAATGCTCGGGGACCATGTGCACCAGTCCGGCAGCTATGTGGGACCCGACCGGCTGCGCTTTGATTTTACTCATTATGAAAAGGTTTCCCCGCAGCAGCAGCGCGAGATACAGCAGCTCGTTAACCTGGAAATCCTGAAAAACCTTCCGGTTGAAACGGAAGAGAAGCATTATATCGAAGCCGTAAGCAGCGGCGCCCAGGCGCTCTTTGGCGAAAAATACGGCGATATCGTCCGCGTTGTGAAAATGGGCGACGTGTCGATGGAACTTTGCGGCGGCACGCACGTGGGGCGCACCGGCGATATCGGCCCCTTCTTCATCGTCGGCGAAAGCAGCGTTGCATCGGGGATCCGCCGGATCGAGGCGGTAACCGGAACGGCGGGACTGGATCTGATGCAGGCTCAGCAAACGCTGTTAGCCGACATTCGCGACATGCTCAGAACGCCGGAAGCCAGGCTCAAAGAACGCGTTGCGGCGCTTGGGGCGGACCTGAAAGTTCTGGAAAAGGAAAACGCCGAGCTCAAAGCCAAGTTACTTTCAAGCGATATCAGCGGTTTTTTTGAGGGTTCGCTCAGCTACCGGAACGCACCGCTTTATGTAAACAGGGTCGAGGTCGAAAATGTCGACCAGCTGAAAAACCTCGGCGACCGGGTCCGCGAAAAAATGAAGACCGGCGTTGCAATTTTCGGGAGCGTGATCGGCGGCATGCCCCAGGTGCTTTGCGTGGTCAGCGATGATCTTGTAAAAGAAGGCGTTAAAGCCGGAAATATTGTGAAGTCCCTGGGTAAAGCCATCGGCGGCGGCGGCGGCGGGAAACCGCACATGGCAACGGCCGGCGGAAAAGATCCCATTTTGCTGGAAGACGTGCTTGACCATATTGATACCTATTTACCATAAAGTTCAGTTCAACCGAAAGCGGAACGAACGGGAGGAAAAATGCCGGCCACCATTCCGCGCATTCTGTCGCTCAGCGGCGTAGCCGCCGTGATGTTCTATCTGACCCACGTGATCCTCGGCGGCGCGCTGTGGGAAGGCTACAGCCATCTGATGCAGCCCATCAGCGATCTGACCGCCACCGGCGCGCCGGATCGCGGACTTCTGACCGTATTCACGAATATATACGGGCTCTTTGCCGTTATTTTTTGTTTTATACTGATCGGGAAGGTAAAAAACAACACAAACGGTCTTGTTCTCGCCGGCGCCGTCGTGTTTCTGTGCATGCATTTGGTATCCCTGTCCTACGGACTTTTCCCCGAAGACCTTCCGGGTGCGGAAATGACGATTGCCGGCATGATGCATCTGCTTGTCACCGCGCTGATCGTTCCCCTGACCATTGCGGCGCCGATCCTGACCGGCCTTGGCTTGATGAAGATTCCCGCAGAACACGGCATGGGTGTTTTTTCCCTGATCTGCGGCGTCGGCATCCTTATCCTGGGCGGGATCACCGCCATGATGTTCGCAACCGGCACCGGAATGTTCGGACTTTTCGAAAGATTGAACATCGGGACCCTCCAGGCGTGGACAGTTGTGATGTCGGTCTGGCTATACCGGCGTTACCCGAACCACGCTCAAGCTTAAAAAAGACAAGAATATTTTACCAATATAAATTCCGAAAGGTTGCCGCAGGCGGAATGAACGGCACCACAGGGAGAAGCAGAATGACGACCTATTTGCTTATTGCCATTGGGATAAACATCCTGATGTTCCTGCCCGCGTTTATCACAAAGGCCGACAAATTTACCGACATCACTTACGCAGTGACGTTCATTATCCTGACGTGGACCGCATGGATCGTGAACCCCGTATCCGCGCAGAGCACGCTGAT
>CALMFL010000112.1 GCA_937862595.1 uncultured Fidelibacterota bacterium | reverse complement strand
TGAAGATCAGATAGTTTCCGCAATACGGGTCCCCATTTCTTTTGTCCCTACAATGCTGCAGCCGGGCTGTTTAATGTCCGCCGTACGGTAGCCGTCATTCAGGACTTTTTCAACGGCACGAGCGATATCGTCGTAGGCTTCCGTCATTCCGAAACTGTATTTCAGCATCATGGCCGCGCTCATGATCTGGGCGATGGGGTTTGCAAGGCCTTTCCCGGCAATATCGGGCGCCGATCCGCCGCCGGGCTCGTACATGCCGAAGGTCCCGTCCGTCAGGGAGGCGGAAGGCAGCATGCCCAGCGACCCCGTGATGGCCGCCGCTTCATCGGAAAGGATATCCCCGAACATATTGCCGCAGAGCATGACATCGAACTGCGAGGGGCGGAGGATCAGCTGCTGCGCGGCGTTGTCCACATACATCGGTTCATACGTCACGCCGGGGTATTCTCTGGCGACCTCTTCGACGACCTCGCGCCAGAAGACCATGGTGGTCAGAACGTTCGCCTTGTCTATGGACGTCACCTTTTTCTTCCTGAGCTGCGCCGCCTTAAAGGCGATATGGGCGATGCGCCGGATCTCATGCCGGGCATAGACCATCGTATCGTAGGCGTATTCTTCGTCATCTTTTCCGGCGCGTCCCTTGGGCTTCCCGAAATAGATCCCGCCGGTCAGTTCGCGGACCACCAGGATATCGAACCCTTTCTCCGCCGTATCGGCGCGCAGGGGCGAGGCGGAAGCCAGGGCGGGGTAGAGTCTGGCGGGGCGCAGATTGGCATAGAGCCCGAAGGCTTTTCGAAGACCAAGCAGGGAATTGACCTCAACGCCCGCCCATTTTTTCGATCCCTGTTCCGATACCGGTCCGCCGACGGACCCGAAAAGGATGGCGTCGGAATTCCGGCAGACGGACAGTGTTTCGGCAGGCAGATGTTCCTGATGCTTCTGCCACGCGGCGCCGCCGACAAGGGCTTCGCGGCAGTCAAATTCAAGCTGATATTTCGCTTCGATACGGGCGAGGACTTTCAGGGCTTCCGCCATGACCTCGGGACCGATCCCGTCGCCGGATAATATTGCGATGTTCCGTTTCATTGATTGTCTATCCTTTGGATATTTCGTTATTAATGTCAAAATCTGTTATAAGGCGGAGAGGGTGACGGGTGACGGGTGACTAGTAACTGGTGACAGGTAACTGGTGACTGGTAACTGGTGACTAGTAACTGGTGACTAGTAACTGGTGACGGGTTAAGAGTAACGGATGAATATGGCGCAAGGAAAAACGCTAAACCCTTAAACCCTTAAACTTCTAAAGCTCTAAACAAAATTTTCAATGATCTTTCACCCCGGACTTCTTACTTATCGATCTTTTCCGGATCGACGCAATGCAGGAACCATGAGACCGAGTCCGTCAGGGCGTCCCAGCTGGCCTCATCGATATTGGTGGAAACGCCGACGGTATTGATGCGTTTGTTCCCGTATGCGGATTCGATCAGGACGCGCACCTTGGCGCCCGTGGCATCGTTCCCGTTGATCACGCGCACCTTGTAATCGACCAGGCGCAGAAGCTTGATCTCGGGGTAGAACTTTTTCAAGGCGCTGCGCAATGCGCGGTCCAGGGCATGCACGGGACCGTCGCCTTCGGCGGCCGTGTGTTCCTTCTTCGTATTCACCAGGAGCCGGACCGTCGCTTCGGAACGGGGGTGTCCGGCCGTATCCTTTTCGACCAGAACGCGGAAGCCTTCCAGTTTGAAATAGCTTTCCCATTCGCCGGTCACTTTTTTGATAAGCAGTTTGAGGGAATCCTCGGCGCCTTCGTACTGATAGCCTTCATGTTCCTTTTGTTTCAGCGTTTCAATGATCCCGGGGATCATTTTTTCATGTTTTTTCAGGTCAAGGCCGAGTTCTTCCGCTTTATAGATGAGATTGCTGCGGCCGGAGAGGTCCGAAAGGAGGACTTCCCGCCGGTTCCCGACGGTTTCGGGCGTGATGTGCTCATAGGTGGAGGCGTCCCGGATCACGGCGCTGACATGGATGCCGCCCTTGTGCGCGAAGGCCGAGGTCCCGACAAAGGGCATGCCGGCGGCCGGGGGAAGATTGGCCAGTTCGCTGACAAAGCGGCTGACCCGGGTGATCTGCTCAATTTGTTCGGGCGGGATGCAGGCGTAATCGCGCTTGACCTGCAGATTGGGGATGACCGAACACAGGTTGGCGTTGCCGCAGCGTTCGCCGTAGCCGTTGACGGTGCCCTGAACGTGAACGCATCCGGCCTCGACGGCGGCAACCGAGTTCGCGACCGCCATGTCGGAATCGTTGTGAAGATGCACCCCCAGGGGAGTCTTTACACGTTTGATGACGTTTTGGATGATTGAAACGAGTTCCAAGGTCTGTGTGCCGCCGTTCGTGTCGCAAAGCACCAGAGTGTCCGCCCCGGCCTTTTCGGCCGTCTGAAGGGTTCTCAGGGCGTATTCCGGGTCATCCTTGTAGCCGTCGAAGAAGTGTTCGGCGTCGTAGATGACCTCTTTGCCGTTTTTTTTAAGGAATGCGACGGAATCGGCGATCAGCTCCAGGTTCTCTTCCGGGGTGATCTTGAGGGCTGTCCTGATGTGCAGGGACCAGGTCTTCCCGAAAATGGCGACCGCCGGGGTCCCGGCGTCCAGCAGGGCGTTCAGGTTCGGGTCCGTTTCCGCGGACAGTCCTGCACGGCGCGTACTTCCGAATGCGACCAGCTTGGCGTGCCGAAAGGGGAGGTG
>CALMFL010000111.1 GCA_937862595.1 uncultured Fidelibacterota bacterium | reverse complement strand
GGGGCGGCTCCGGTCCAGCTGAAGTCCTCCGTACCATCCCATGTCCCGGATGTCCAGCCGGGTCTCGGCGGCGTAGCCGCTCTCCAGGGTCACGCGGTAGAGGTTCTTGCGGTAATCGGCCTTGAAGCCCGCGCGCCCCTGGTCGTAATCGTAGGCGTGGGAGGTCTGTCCGTCCTGAAAGGCAAAGAACATGCCGCTAAGGCCGGCCCGCAGTTCGGGGGACAGGCCGTACAGCAGGTCGGCCGTCAGTTCGGTCTGCGTTTTCAGCCGGGAGGTCTCGCTGTAGACCGAACTGCTGTTCGAGATCTTTGCGTCAAGATAAAGCTTATTGTAGGACGCCGAAAAACGGTTCCACCCGCCGAACATGTAATAATGGTTCAGCTGTTCGGCGTAGACCATCGTCGTGTCGGCGGAAAATCCGCGGGCGGCCAGGAGCGAAAGGACCGTCGCCGCGGCAAGAATGTAGCGTCGTGTTTTCATGATGTTGCGTTCAGATCGATCAGCCGGAATCCGCTCTCTTCGTCCCACCTGCCGTAGCGGCGGCCATGGATCCAGTCCCCCAGTATGACCGTCGTTCCCGTTTCCCATCTGATCAGATCGGATTTGTGTACATGCCCGCTGATCGCGATGCCGTACCCTTCCCGGAGTTTGTCCCTGAGGAAAGCGCGCAGTTTGGCTATCATCGCCTCGGGTGCGGCGGGAATTTGGTCAACCCGTTGATTGTATTTGCTGATGCGTTCTCCCAGGGCATAGATGGCCGCGGGCGGCAGGCACTTGAGCAGGGCGATCGCAAGGGGTGCGCGGAGGATCCTTCGGATCAGGGGATAGACGGCGTGACGATAGATCACTTCGTCCCCGTGCAGACAAAAAAAGCGCGTGCCGCCGAAGTCGAATTCGATCGGACCGGGGTGAAAGCGTATGCCGGCCTCCCGGGTGAGATAGCCCTCGACCCAGTAATCATGGTTCCCCCCGATGTAGTGGACCGTCACGCCGTGCTCCCGGAGACTGCGCAGCGCGGCCACCGCGGGTTCAAGCGCCGGGGGGACGTAATCCCGGTGATCGAACCAGAAATCAAAGAAATCGCCCAGAATGAAGAGAGTGCCGCCGCTGTCCCGGATCGCAGCGAGGCAGGCAAGCATATCGCGCAGCCGCTCTCGCTGTTCGGGACCGTTTTGGGAGGAAAGATGATTGTCGGAGAAAAAATAGAAGGGCGGCGTCAGGGTGTCGGACACATGATCGGGAGCTATCGGGGACGTGAACAGCATCGGGGCTTACCGGTTCCTTCCGCTGTGCCGGGTCAGTGTTTTTAAGTCTTCTGTCAGCGATTCGGGCGGCTCGAAGGCGTCAAGCTGCCATTTCCAGTTGTTCTCGATCGTACCGGGAACGTTCATGCGCGCCGAAGCGTCCAGATTGAAAAGGTCCTGGAGGGGGATCACGGCCCACATGGCGTTGGAGTGAAAAGCCATGTCGATGAGCGTCCGGGCGGCGGTGGATGCGTCGCAGCCGGCATACTGCCCCAGCATGGCTTTCTCTTCGTCCGTCGCGTGTTCGTACCAGCCCCGGACCGTGTCGTTGTCATGGGTGCCGGTATAGACGACGAAGCGGTCGTCCGGATCGAAATTTTCGGGTAAAAACGCATTCTCTTCATCGCTGTTGAACGCGAACTGCAGGATCTTCATGCCCGGATACCCGAAGCGCCGGCGCAGTTCGACGACATCCGGGGTGATCACGCCCAGGTCCTCGGCAATAATGGAAAGCCCGGGGATCCGTTCATGCAGCACGCGGAAAACATCCGCGCGGGGACCGTCAACCCATATTCCGTGCTCTGCGGTCGGGGCGCCGTAGGGCACCTCGTAGGCGGCGCAGAATCCGCGGAAATGATCGATGCGGATGATGTCGGCCTGGACCTTTCCTGTCCGGACGCGCTCGACCCACCAGGTGTAATGGTCGGCTTTCATGGCCTCCCAGTCGTAATGCGGCTGTGCCCAGAGCTGACCGGTGCGGGTAAAAAGGTCGGGCGGCACGCCGGTCCAGACCCGGGGAACCCCGTGCCCGTCCAGTTTGAACAGACCGCGGTGCGACCATACGTCCGCGGAATCGCCCGAAACGAAGATCGGGATATCGCCGATCAGGCGGATCCCTTTATCATTGGCATAGTTCTTGATCTTATTCCATCGCCCGAAGAGGATGAATTGTTCGAATTTAAAGCGCAGGACCGCGTCTTCCGCTT
>CALMFL010000110.1 GCA_937862595.1 uncultured Fidelibacterota bacterium | reverse complement strand
GCCTGCATCGCAACTCCTTTGCCGGCATTTCCGCCAACGAGCTTGCACCCGGCAAGTGGAAAAAGCTCACCCCGCAGGAGATCGCCCAGATCCAGCGCGTGAGTCGTGAAACGTAAGACGTGAGACCCTGCTTCGCCAAGGCTACGCAGGGCAGGCGTGAGACGCGTGCCAGCCGCCGTGCCATGCCGTAGCTTAGGCGGAGGCTGGAAGCCTTGGCGTAGGCTGGTGAGATAGTAGTGGCGAATCGCTATTCGCCCGGACGGGATGCGGATAACCATTCGCCCGTACGATTCCCCCAATTTGTCATCCCGACCCCCGAAGTGTCTGGGCGGAGGGATCCCCTGTATTCCTGCCTTTCAGCAAAATTCATCATGTTTATCAATCATCGATCGTAATGTCATTTAAAAGAACCCATTAAGGATTGAATTGTTCTATGTGATCCATATCAAACCCGTCTTCAGATACATGGGATCCTTCGACTTCGTCCACCTGCGGTGTACTCCGCTCAGGATGACAGTTCGTATAAGGAATAATTATCCCCGGAGATCATGTTAAATGCAAGGTTGGGAACGGTTACCAACCGTTCCGCACATTTCCGGCCGCACGATCCCGGCAATATCGGCAGCGTCAAAGCATCCTTCGCCTCATCGCGTGCGGACAACGTTTATATAAGGCCGCCCAGCGCCAGCAGAGTCATGACCGAGGCGCGGTAGTCCTCTCCCTTTTCGACCAGGGCGGTATAGAAGGGATCGAGTGTACCCGAGCTGAAGCCCAGGGTGAGTTTTTTTCCGCGCGTGCCCGTGATGTACGCGGTCATGGGCGTGGGTTCGGGCGAAAGGTCAAGCGCCACATCGAAGCGTTTCGGGATGTTCGCCACCTGATCCTCCCGGAGCGGGAAAGGTTTTTTCAGGGTCTGCGGATAGATCTCGGTCTTGCCGTGATGTTCGGCAAGAAGCTCGAGGTCGTGGCTCAGCACCAGCAGGATCTCCGTCTGCGGTTTACGGATCTCCTGCAAGCAGGCACGCGCTTCATAAAAATACTTATGGTCCGGCGGCATGCAGATGCAGACCTTTTTCATGCCGGCAAGCTGTTCCTGCACGCTTACCGGGCGGGCGAAGGTGAGGACCTTCCCCTTTCTTCGCAGGGCGTTCATCCACAGCCGCAATCTGAGCTGATCGAATGCCATTACAGTATGTACCTGCTGAGATCGTCGTTCATCACGATCGATTCGAGCGCGTCTTTCACGCATTGCGGCGTGATCACGATCTTTTTGCGGCCGTCGGGCGCATTGAACATGATGTCGTCCAGGATCCGGGTCATGATGGTATGCAGGCGGCGGGCGCCGATATTTTCGGTTTTGTCGTTGACTTCGGTCGCTTTCAGCGCGATCTCGCGGATCGCGTCATCTTCAAAAACGAGCTCCACGTCCTCCGCGTCCAGCAGGGCCTGATACTGTTTGATCAGCGCGTTCTGCGGATGCGTGAGGATCTTGACAAAATCATCGGTCGTCAGGCTGTCCAGTTCCACGCGGATCGGGAAACGACCCTGCAGTTCGGGGATCAGGTCCGAAGGCTTGCTTGAATGGAAGGCCCCGGAGGCGATGAACAGGATATGGTCGGTCTTGACAAATCCGTAGCGGGTCTTGACCGTACTGCCTTCCACAATGGGCAGAAGGTCGCGCTGGACGCCCTGACGGCTGACATCCGCGCCCTTGGTCTCGCCGGTCGAGGTGATCTTGTCGATCTCGTCGAGAAACACGATGCCGTGATGCTGGACCCGGTCGATGGCTTCGTCGATGACCTTGCTGCGGTCGATCAGTTTCTGCGATTCCTCCTCAATGAGGATCTTGCGGGCTTCCTGAACGACCATCTTCTTCTTTTTGGATTTCTTGTTCCCGAGGAGGTTGCTCATGGCTTCGTTCAGGAAATCGCCGGCGTTGTCCATCATGTCGCCGCCGCCCATGCCGCCGTCGCCGGGTCCCAGAATGGAAATGCCGGCAATATTCGGCGCCTTGGCCGGGGCGTCGATCTCAACGTAGCGGTCGTTGAACTTCCCTTCCTCGTACATGACGCGGAGACGGTCCCGCGTTTTATTGATGCGTCCGCGTTCCTCGTCGTCGATGTTCGACGCGGACTCTACCGGGAAAAGCAGGTCCATGATCCGGGCGTCGGCCAGTTCCTCCGCCCGCTGTTTGACGAGTTCGGCGTGCTCCTTTTCCACCATGTCAACGGCCATGTAGGTCAGGTCGCGGACAATGGATTCCACGTCGCGGCCGACGTAGCCCACCTCGGTGAACTTCGTGGCCTCGACCTTGATGAAGGGCGATTGCGCCAGCGAGGCGAGCCGGCGGGCGATCTCGGTCTTCCCGACGCCGGTCGGGCCGATCATGATGATATTGTTCGGCATGATCTCGTTGCGGATGGACTCGTCCGCCTGCTGGCGGCGCCAGCGGTTGCGGAGGGCGATCGCGACGGAACGCTTGGCCTTGTCCTGGCCGATCACGTAGCGGTCCAGTTCCTGCACGATCTCTTTGGGTGTTAAGGATCTCATACGTCCAGCTCCAGTACGGTGATGTTCTGATTGGTGTAGATACAGATCGATCCGGCGATCTCCAGGCTTTTCCGGGCGATCTCCGCGGCGCTCAGGTCCGTGTTCCGCATCAGCCCGCGCGCGGCCGCCAGGGCGTAGGGGCCGCCGGAACCGATGGCATAGAGATGGTCGTCGGAATCGATCACGTCCCCGGAGCCGCTCAGGATGTAGCCCCTTTCATTGTCCATCACGATCAGCAAAGCTTCCAGTTTCTGAAGGTATTTGTCCCGGCGCCATTCCTTGGTCATTTCCACCGCGGCGCGGGTCAGGTCGCCCTTGTACTCCTGGATCTTGGTCTCGAATTTTTCAAAAAGCGAAAAGGCGTCCGCGCTGGCGCCGGCAAATCCGGCAAGGATCTTATTGCCGTAGAGTTTGCGGACCTTGACGGTCTGCGCTTTCATGACGGTCGTTCCCAGGGTCACCTGTCCGTCGCCCGCGATCGCGGCCTTTCCGTTCCGGTGCACCCCGAGGATGGTCGTGCTTCGTATTGTGTCCATGGAATTATCCTTTTAGCTATGGTTTTCGCCGCGCATGCGAACCGGGGATCCCCAGCTTCTCGCGGTATTTTGCGACGGTGCGGCGTGCGACGCGGTAGCCCATGTCCGTCAGGGCATCCCGCAGCTGTTCGTCGCTCAGGGGATCCGAGGCATCCTCCGCGTCAAGGATTCCCCGCAGGTCGCGTTCAAGGTCACGGGTTGAACTGCGGAGGCCGTCGCTGCGTTCCGCCTTTTCACTGAAGAAATATTTTAATTCATAGACCCCCGAGGGTGTCTGAAGATACTTTCCGTTCACGATGCGGGATACGGTCGAGATGTCCAGGTCCGTATCCTCCGCGATCGTTTTCATGATCATCGGGGCGGGATGGTCCCGCTTGCCGGACAGAAAATCGTGCTGCCGGTGCACGATGGATTGCGCGATCGCAATGAGGGACTGTTTCCGGTGTTCGAGCGCCTGCATGAACCAGAGGGCGGCCTGCCGGTTCCCGTTCAGGTAAGTCCGGGCCTGCTTGTCAAGCCCGCTGTTCTCCAGCATGGCCAGATAGGTCTCGGAGAGCCGCACGGCCGGCGTGCCGGTATCGTTCAGCGCAACATAGTACATGCCGTTCTTTTCCCGCAGGATCACATCGGGAATGATGCTGCGTTTCATATAGTCCGCGTGCCCGCCGGCGGGTTTGGGGTTCAGTTTGGCGATCTGTTCCCGGGCATAACGCATGTCCTCTTCGCTGAGGTGATTGCGCGCGGCGATGCCCGCATCGTCCCCGGCCATAAAGGCCTCGAATTCGCGTTCGACGATCTCCGTGACAAAGGGTTCTTCATGCAGGGCGTGCAGCTGCAGAAGCATGCATTCCTGCAGGCTCCGGGCGGCAATGCCGGGAGGTCCCAGCCGCTGCACTTTCCGGAGCACCTGTTCGGCCTTGTCCAGCGGGACCGACAATTTGTAGGCGATGTTCATCAGGGGAATGCCGCTGAGGAATCCGTTTTCGTCCAGACTGCCGATGATCTCTTCGGCGATCAGGATCTCGTCGTCATCCATGCCGGACTGCCGGACCTGCATCAGCAGGCGGTCAAAAAAGTCCGGTTCGTCGGGGATCGGAAAGTCCGGAATATCCATGCCGCTGCTGAAATGCGCGGGAAGGTGAATGTCCTCCTCCCATTCCTCGTCCCCGGGAAGCGGGGCTTCCTGAGGCGGCTCCGGCGCGGACATGTCTTCGGATGCGGGCTCTTCCAGTTCCAGGAGCGGGTTCTTTTCGATCTCTTCCAGAATGGCCTTTTCGATATCCGTCTGGGACAATTGCGCCAGCCGCGCGACCATGAGCTGCAGCGGCGCCAGTTTTTGTATCTGCTGTTGTGATAATCGTTGTTTCATCTGCCTGTCTCAGCGGTCAAGCTTGAACTTCGCCCCCAGGTAGAGGCGCCGGGCTTCCGGGTCGTTGGCGAGGTATTCCGCGGAACCCGCATTGAGAACGGTCCCCTGGTAAAGCAGGTAGGAATGGTCCGTGATGGACAGGGTCTCATGCACGTTGTGGTCGGTGATGATGACCCCGATCCCCTTGTCTTTCAGACTGACGACCATTTCCTGAATGTCTTCCACCGCGATGGGGTCGATCCCGGCGAAGGGTTCGTCCAGGAGAATGAATTTGGGGTCCGTTGCGAGCGCCCGCGCGATCTCGGTCCTTCGGCGCTCCCCGCCGCTGAGGGCGAAACCTTTGTTCTTCCGGACCTTTCCCAGTTTGAATTCCTCGATGAGCGTCTCGATGCGCCGGTTGATCTCTTTTTTATCCTTGTGGAACATTTCCAGGACGAGCCGCAGGTTGTCCTCGACGGACAATTTCCGGAAAACGGACGCTTCCTGCGCAAGATACCCGATCCCGAGCTGCGAACGTTTGTACATAGGGAAATGCGTGATCTCGACGTCATCCAGGAAAATGCGGCCGGCGTGGGGACGTATCATGCCGGTGATCATGTAAAAACAGGTGGTTTTTCCGGCGCCGTTCGGCCCCAGAAGTCCCACGACCTCTCCGGTATTCGCGATCAGGTCCACTTCGTTGACCACCTTGCGTCTGCCGTAGATCTTCACCAGTTTTTCCGCACGTAATATTGCCATGGTATTTCAGCCTCAGAAGGGAATATAACCAGAATGTATCATTTTGCAAAGGGCGAAGGTTGAAATGTGGCGCGGCGCACCTTTCGGGAAATTCGGCGGGGAGCCGCGGGGCTCACTTCTCCAGCTGCCGCGAGGTCTTGCCCAGGGGGTTGAAGATGGTCCAGTTCTCGAACTTGGTGTCGCTGACGAAGTCGGTGCCGTAGAGGGTGTCGCGGGTGGAAAAGATCTGGATGCGGCTGTTCGTGTACACTTTATTGCTGTCGTTGATCCAGAAAAGGCTGTCGGTATAGGCGGTGAATCCGCTGTCGGAGACCATCACGACATTGCCGATCGCCACGATGTTCTCGTTTTTTTCGTTCACCAGGCCGCTGTCCGCGGTCAGATAAGAGGTGTGCTTGCCGTCCTTATAGAAATCGATGCGCATGCTGTCACGGATGAACATGTCCTGCGTATCCTGGTATTTCACCAGATGCGCGGCGTAAATGCGGGTCGTGGGTTCGCCGGCGCGGGTGACGGTGATCACGGCGTTCCATATTTCCTGGTCCGGGACGCGGCCCGGGGGAAAGGTGCCGTAATCGCCGGTCTTTGAGCAGGAGAGCAGCAGGATCGTGAGCGTGAATATAATGGCAAGGCGTTTCATGCTTTATCAGTAGAGGCCGTGGAGTTTTTGCAGGGCCTCTTCCATGCGTCCCTGGGCGGTCAGGATCATGTCGACCATTTCCCGCAGGGCGCCGGAGCCGCCGGGGACCGCGGTCACATGGTCCGCCAGGGCTTTGATCTCGGGGATGGCGTTGGCGGGGGCAAAGGCCGCGCCGCAGCGGCGCATGACCGGGGCGTCGATATGGTCGTCGCCGATGAAGGCGATCTCATGGTCCTGCAGTCCGAAGCGCGTCTTTAGCGTTTCGAAGGCATGGGTCTTGACGTAGCCGTCCTGGAAGACCAGGTCGTCGGGGATGTGCAGGGCGCGTGTCCGCGTGAGCGTGGCTTTGGAGAATCTTCCGGAAATGACCGCGACGGGAAAATCCAGGAGCCGGAGCAGGACAAAGGCAAGCCCGTCGCTCGAATGGAAGCGTTTCATTTCGATATCGGCCCCGATATAGAACGAGCCGTCGGTCATCACGCCGTCCACATCGGTAGCGATCAGTTTGATCGCACGGAGTTTTTTTTCGAGTTCAGGGGCGGGCCGGGTCATTTTTTTCCTTTTTCCCGCAGGACCGCGGCAATGAATTCGCGGAACAGGGGGTGCGCTTTTGCAACGCGGGATTTCAGTTCCGGATGGAACTGCACGCCGGCGTACCAGGGATGGCCGGGCAATTCCACGCATTCCACCAGATCGTATTTTTTATTGATCCCGGCGATGCGCAGGCCGGCCGCTTCCAGTTTGTCACGGTACAGGTTGTTGACCTCATAGCGGTGACGGTGCCGTTCGGATATCGTGCCGAGGCCGTAGGCTTTCGCCACGGTGCTGCGGGGCAGCAGTTCGCAATCGAAGGCGCCCAGCCGCATGGTGCCGCCGAGCTTGGTGACCTTTTTCTGTTCTTCCATCAGGTCGATGACGGGATCCGGCGTGTCTGCGCGGAACTCCGTGCTGTTGGCCTCCTTCAGCCCGAGCACGTTCCGGGCATATTCGATCACCGCGATCTGCATGCCCAGGCAGATGCCGAAATAGGGAATGTTCTTTTCACGCGCATACTTCGCCGCAAGGATCTTCCCTTCGATGCCGCGTTTGCCGAAACCGCCCGGGACCAGGATGCCGTCAAGGTTCTTGAGGACCTTTCTCACTTCCCGGGGTCCGTCCTTTTCCAGGTCTCCCGCTTCGATCCAGAAGAGGTTCACCCGCGTGTTGTTCTCGGCTCCCGCATGAATAAAGGATTCGGTAATGCTTTTATAGGAATCTTTCATGCCGACGTATTTCCCCACGATCCCGACATTGACGCTGTATTTGGGGTCCTTGATGCGTTTCACCATGGAACGCAGTTCTTTCATGACGGGGTCCTGTAGCTTGTCCAGTTCGAGATGCTTTGCGATGGTGAGGTAGACGTCCTGTTTTTTGAACATCAGGGGGATCTCGTAAATGGTCTCGGCGTCCGGCATGTCGATGACCGCTTCGGGGCGGACGTTGCAGAAGAGCGCGATCTTTTTGCGCGCGCCGTCGTCGATGCCGATCTTGCCGCTCCGGCAGATGATCATGTCGGGGGTCAGTCCGATCTCCCGCAGTTTCTGAACGGAGTGCTGGGTCGGCTTGGTCTTGATCTCTTCCGAGGATTCGACGTAGGGAAGCAGGGTGACGTGGACGTTCAGGTATTCGTGATAATGCAGCTGGTTCTCGAACTGCCGGATGGCTTCAAGAAAGGAAAGGCTTTCAATGTCGCCGACGGTGCCGCCGACCTCGGTAATGACGATATCGTAATTGTCCTTGCTGGAAATGTTGGCAAAGCGCCGCATGATCTCGTTGGTCACATGCGGAATGATCTGGACGGTGGTTCCCAGGTATTCGCCGCGCCGTTCGGCCTCAAGCACGGAGCTGTAGATCTGTCCGGCCGTGGCGCTGTTCATCTTGGACATGCTGGTGTCCAGGAAACGTTCGTAGTGCCCCAGGTCCAGGTCGGTCTCGGCGCCGTCGTCGGTCACGTACACCTCCCCGTGCTGGGTCGGGCTCATGGTCCCGGGGTCCACATTGAGATAGGGATCGAATTTCTGTATGGTCACGCGGTAGCCCGCCTGTTTGAGCAGGTAGCCGATCGAAGCCGAGGTAATGCCCTTGCCGAGACCGGATATCACGCCGCCGGTCACGAAGATATAGCGGGGTTTTGTCGGGGTCTTGTTCTCTGATGCCATGGAAAAACTCCTTATCCTTTTACCACCCGGGGTACCTTGAAATGTTCAGCGTCATGTTCCGGGGCGATCGCCATCACGTCCTCCCGGTTCAGCGAAGGCAGGTGTTTGTCCGCCCGCATCACGTTCACAATGTCCAGAACGTGGCTCATGGGTTCGACCTCGTCCACGTTCAGTTCCTTAAGCTGGTCGATGTATCCGAGAATGTCGCTGAGCTGTTTCGCATAAAGCGCGATCTCTTCTTCGCTCAGGGTCAGCCGGGCAAGTCCGGCAATATAGATCACTTCGTCGCGTGACAGGGCCATACGCTTCCTTCGTTTGCCTTACAGTGTTTTCAGGAGTTCCGCCAGCAGGTCCCACACCTTCCTGACGGAAGGAAGGTACATGCGTTCGTCGGGCGAATGGGGGTTCTCGATGGTCGGGCCGAGGGAGATCATATCCATTCCCTCGTGCTTTGCCCCGATCACGCCGCACTCCAGTCCGCCGTGGATCACGTTGACCTCCGGCGCCTTGT
>CALMFL010000109.1 GCA_937862595.1 uncultured Fidelibacterota bacterium | reverse complement strand
CTCAGGAAGACGCCAAAAAGGCCATTGCCCTGCTGAAGGCCGTTCCGTATGCGGTGCCGTTCAGCCCGGCTTCCGGGTTAATGGCCGAATTCCATGACGCCGGCCACATTATCGGTTCCGCCTTCGTGAGCATGCGGTGGAACAAGTCCGGAGTAGAGCGTAAGATCGTGTTTTCGGGGGATCTGGGGCGTTATGACCGCCCGATCCTTAAAAACCCGTCCCTTATGCGGGATGCCGATTATCTGCTCGTAGAATCGACCTACGGCGACCGTCTGCATGAACAGGGAGATCCCAAAAGCGAGATCAAACGCATCATCAACGAAACGGTTCAGCGGCGGGGGGTGGTGCTGATACCGGCCTTTGCGGTCGGGCGCACCCAGGAACTTCTCTATACGCTCCGGGAACTCGAATCCGAGGGCGCCATTCCGGTCCTGCCGATCTATGTGGACAGCCCCATGGCGATCAAGGCCACGCAGGTATACGAAAAACACAGCGAGATCTACGACCGGGAAGCAAGCGCGCTGGAGCGGAAAGGCGTGGACATTCTCCAGACCGACAGGACGGTCTTTACGGAAAGCGTGGAAGAGTCAAAACGCGTCAATGCGCTGAACGACCCCTGCATCATCATATCGGCCAGCGGCATGATGACGGGCGGGCGCATTCTGCATCATCTTAAACAGCGCCTGCCGCACGAGAAGAATGCGATCGTTTTTGTGGGCTATCAGGCGGAAGGGACGCGCGGACGGGCATTGCAGAGCGGAAATGAAGCGGTCAAGGTCCACGGCGAACAGGTACGTTCCGGCGCCAGGATCGAGACGATCAGCGATTTTTCAGCCCATGCGGATTACCGGGAGATCCTGAAATGGCTTTCCGGATTCAGCGCGGCGCCGAAAAGGACCTTTATCGTGCACGGCGAGCCGGCATCCAGCCTCAATCTTCAGAAAGAGATCGGCGAAAAACTCGGCTGGGAAACGTATATCCCGGTATACGAAGAAACGCTTACCCTGGAATAAGCCGAGCGGCCTTGCCCCATAGGTTCATAAATAACAACGATAAAAAAATGGATCTGAACGTAAGGGATTCCCTTGCGCTAAGATCCTTTTTCTGTTTTAAACGTTGAAGCTATTCTTGTTTTAAAGCCTTGTAAGTCGCGATCATGATGACCTTGCTGCTGGAGGTCGCACCGCTGACCACATCCACTTTCGGCTGCTGCGCGGCCAGGATCCGGTCGATGGTTTCCAAAGCGTCGTAGCCCGGTCCGGATGACTGGTTCAGCATTTCGATCTGTTCGATCCGGTGGTCCCTGACGTGCACCCTCAGTTCGGCAAAGACGGGAATGGAACCGTATCTGTATTCATACACGCCGTCGGGGATCTCCGCCAGCGTGAGGTTCTCCATCGTGGCGAACTGCACGTCGATATCTTTCAGCAGCGCATCGAACTGCTTGCTGAACCCCTTGATGGTAATGACAGCGATCACGATCAGTAAAGCCAGTATACTGAACAGAATGATCAAGCCCTTTTTCATAATATCCTCCTGATGTAATGAAACCTTATAAGCCCTCTTTGTACGTTTCGCCGTAGCGAACGTTCCTCCCTCCGGCCGTCATGTCAATAGTATAACTATTGTTCTTCATAGATTCAATGAATTATGATCAGGAAACCAATAAAAGCAATTTTGCGCAGATCAGGGCGGCATAGGTCCCCAGAACGTATCCCGCGATGCCGAGCATGACCCCGACGGACGCCAGGGCCGGGTGAAAGGCCGAAGCCACGATGGGCGCCGACGCTGCGCCGCCCACGTTCGCCTGGGATCCGACCGCCATGAAGAACAGCGGCGCCTTGATCAGTTTCATCACCAGCAGCATGATCAGAAGATGGATCGCCAGCCAGGTGAATCCCATCCCGAACAGGGCGGGGTATTCGAACACCGCTTTCAGATTCGCACTGGCCCCGATCACGCCGATCAGCAGGTAAAGCATCACCGTCCCGATCTTGGATGCGCCGGCGCCTTCATAGTTCTTGATCGGGGTAAAGGAGAGTCCCACGCCCATCGTGGTGATGATGATCACCTTCCAGGTCGAATGGGAAATGATGTCCCCGATGTCCGGCAGGGCGTTCCCGAGAAGGTAGGCGATATAGGAACAGCCGAAGGCCAGGGCCAGCAGGATAAAATAATCCGTGCTGCTGGCGATGCGGTTGGTTTTTTTCTGAAAGGACATCACCTTGTCCCGCAGGGCGTTGATCGCGGAATTGTCCGAACCCATCCGGGCATCGATCTTTTCCGACCGCCCCGCGAGGAAAAACAGGATCCCGGTCAGGATATTCGCCGCAAGCACATCCACGATCACCATGGTCCCGAGCATGGATTCCGTGGCGCCGACGGACTGGCCGATCGCGATAAAATTCGCCCCGCCGCCGATCCAGGAACCGGAGAGGGCCGCCATGCCTTTCCAAATGTCGGGCGGCAGCACGTTCCGGAAGATCAGCAGGGAAATGGGCCCGCCGATCACGATCCCGAGGGTTCCGGTCAGGAACATGATGAGCGCCTTGCTGCCGAGTTTCAGGATCCCTTTGATATCGATGGCCAGCGTGAGAAGCAACAGGGAGGCGGGAAGCACAAAGGTCTTGATCTGCGAATAGAGGGGGGAACTGTCGGGAATGACCCCGAGGGATGTCAGGATCGTGGGGACGAAGTAGGCGAAAACCAGGGGCGGGATCACGCCGAAAAAGCGTTTCCCCCAGGCCGTGTAGTGATTGATCGCGTAGATCACCGCGGGGATGATCATCAGGACCGCCAGCAAACCGAATTGATCTTTGATAAGTACGCCGTCCATAAACTCCCTTTTACCGTTTATAAATTTTCCCGGAATCTTCAATGACAAGCACCGAATCCATTTCGGGAAAATCCTGATGCGTTAAGCGTTGCAGTTCTTTGATCGCCTCGCCCAGGGGGTCGGGAGCCGGATAGCCCGGATAATGCTGACGGATCGCGATGGCCTGAGCGGAAAGGAAGGCTCCCCGGCCGTCCGTACTGACCTTCAGGATCGGGGCGATCCCGCGGGACCCTTCCAGATTGAAGCGCTTATAGGTGCAGAAATTCCCCAGGCTGTAGGCGATCAGCCTGTCCTTGTACAGTTCGATCGCCCGGGTAACGTGAGGGCCGCTTCCGAAAACCATGTCGGCGCCTGCGTC
>CALMFL010000108.1 GCA_937862595.1 uncultured Fidelibacterota bacterium | reverse complement strand
GAAGCTGAGCTTCGGCCTCGCCTACACCCGCTCGCTGAGCGAGCCGGACCCGACTTTCGGGAACAGCGTTTTTCCGCGCCTGAAAGGCTACGCTACGGTCAACGACATTTCCCTCGGGAAGCTCGGCAGCATCAACAAGCTGATCGCCGGCGATTTCATCGCCTCCTTCGGCCAGGGCATCGTGATGGAGACCGTGGACTATTTCGCGCCGCGCAAATCCGGCTACGGATGGCGCAAGCGCCTGAGCGGCATCAGCGGGGACGCCTCCCGCGCCCGGGCCTTCTCCCAGACCGGACTGACAGGCGAATACCGCTTCCATTCGCTGTATGTCACCCCCTTCTTCGCTTACAACACCCGCGACGCCATCCTGAACCCCGACAGTTCCTTCTCCGCGCTCATCCACATGGAACCGCGGGTCGACAACGGGCTCGGCGGCGCCGTCTCCCTGGGACTTCTGGACAATGTCCACGAGCTGGTCTACGGAAGCAATATCCGCTTCAAGCCCATCCCCCAGGCGCATCTCGGCGTGACCTTTTACGAAAGCCTCTACGACCGCCGGCTGAGTTTCCAGCCCGAGGTCATTATCTCGGACATGAGCAAATACATGCGCCAGATCGGGAATTCCGCGGACGCCGAGATCGCCGCGACCTATGAGTCCAGTGCGTATTCCGGCCTCTGGTCCAAAGCCCGCGCCTACCGCCGCGTGATGGGCGCCGATTTCTCGGTCTCCTTCAAGAACGTCGTTTTCCAGGGCGAACTGGGTATCCTGGACAAGAACGGAAAGGTCCTGGACCTGAACGGGGACGCCTTCGCATGGCTCCTGAACATGTACTGGGAATTCGAGAACTTCAACTTCCTGGCCCTTTACCGCAACTACGACCTCGCCTACGACAACCCCTACCAGCGCTCCTTCTCGAATTACGCCCGCTATAAAACGACCATTTACGAAGACATTTATTACCTGATGGACGACGCCTACGGCTTCCTCTATTCCGGCGCGGCCCAGCCGCAGGCGGAAGAGGGCTTCTACTACTCCCTGCGCTACCAGGTCTCCCGCTCCGTGATCCTGAACGTCGAGCACGACATCTGGGAACGCGTCGCGGACCGCGCGAAATACAACCGCCTGGTCGCCCGCGCCGAGTACCGGCCCGTCTTCAACTACCGCATCCGCCTGCGCCAGAAATGGCAGAGCCGCTACCCGGACAATTTCTTCACCTCGAACGTGTACCGCTCCTACGAGACCATCCTGACCAACGAGTTCTACCTCTCGCGCTTCGACCGCCTGCATTTCGACCTGATCTACGGCTACACGGAATTCTCGCCGCGCGCCCGCCTGGTCTATACCACCAGCGGCGGCAGCTCCATGGTCGGGAACGCCGGTTCGCCCTCGCGGGGCATCCGGGCCGGCTTTACGCACAATTTCAACGACCGCTTCAAGATCATCGCCTCCGCCATGGTCTACAACGGATTTGTCTGGAACTTCGAGGACACCGATTTCCGCGTGAGCGACTCCCCCGTGGACGCCTTCCGCGGCTGGATCACCCTCTACTCCCGGATCACGGACAACCTCTCCCTCCGTTTCAAATACACCGTGGACACGCGGCTGGACCAGAGCAATATCGTTGCTTCATATATCGAACTGGAAGACGGAACCCAACTGCCGCTGAGCACTACCTACTACCGTTTAGGTACGAACGATTTCAGACTTCAGCTGGATTACCGCTTTTAAATATCTATAAAGGAATGTGTATGACCCGCAAATGCCTTATATCAAGCCTTCTTCTCATCATCCTTGCAACGGGAAGCCTCTCCGCCCAAGCCTATTTTCAGTACATGGGTCTCGACCCCCAGCTGAAGCACAGCGCCCGCAGCACCTCCCTCGGCGGGAACAGCCTCGCGCTGGAACAGGACCCCGTGGCCGGACTGCATAACCCGGCGGCGCTTTACGCCCGGGTGAACGCGCTCCGCGTTTACGGCAACCTCAACATGGTTTCCTATACCGAACGCCGCGCCTTTCCGGTGCAGGACAGCTTCGGCGATTACCTCGCCGAGAACGACTACGTCTCCAGCCGCTTCCAGAAACTGGAAGGCGACCTGGCCGTCTACTATTCCCAGGAAGGATTCTCCGCCTCGGGCGGCTGGTTCACCCTGGAGAACATGAACTACTCCTATCAGGAAGAGATCCGCTCGGACCTGGGCAGCGGCGCCTATGTGCGCGACCCCCTGGCCGGCTACCATAAGGTCCTTTTCGGCGGGCTTATGCACGGCCTGAACCTTGCGCTGGCGCACGACATCGGGGAGCGCATCGCCCTCGGCTACGGCTACACGCATCTCTTCGGCAGTTTCTTCGAGGAAGGCTACGGCGTGATCCCCATCCTGAACGACCCCAAGCTCTCCTCAAGCGACACCACCTATTTCCCCGCCAACCCCCTGAAGGGCAGCGGCGCCAACGTGAACCTCGGCATTACCGCCAAGATCAGCGACCGCCTCCAGGCGGGCCTGCATGCCGAACTGGCGGGCGTCTGGTCCCTGGAAGGCACCCATATCCTCGCCGGCATGGACTCCTCGCTCATGCTTCCGGCCTATTCCGTCGATACCGATTCCGCCTATAAGGCGGTCATCGACCGGCCGAACACCTACTCCCTTTCGGTCCGCTATATCCCCGCAAACGAACTGAAGACCGTCCTCTACGCCCAGCTCGACCTCACCGGCTGGAAAAGCTATGCGGCCGGCTATTTCGATTCCGCGGACTCCCTGATCTCCCTCTTCGAACCGGCCTACGCCCCTTCCTGGGCGATCCGCGCGGGCGTCGAACACGTGTTCTTCACCGGCATGCCCTTCCGCTTCGGCTTCTCCTACGAAAAGAACCCGATGAGCAACGAGATGAACCGCTCCACGATCTACGCCGGCAGCGGCTGGATCTCGGACGAACTGACGGTGGATATCGGACTTGCCCTCTACCAGAACATGTACCACTACAGCGACCTCTTCCCGGTCGAAGACGAAGTGCGCGCAACCCTGGACAAGGTCAAGGAAAGCGGCATCCGCATCAACATGTCGGTATCCTATGCGTTCTAAACCGAAAGGCTCCGTATGACACATAAAGTTTCACTCTTTTTAGTGCTGGTCCTGCTTCTGGGCGCCGCGTTCGGGGAAAGCTTTCCCCCGGCGGACTACCAGCGGATCACCGTGCTTTTCACCAACGACGTGCACGGCGGCATCCCCCGCACCGAAGCCACCTTCATGAACCCCCAGTTCCCGCCCAAGATCGGCAGCGGCCCCGCCCTGGCGCATTACGTGAACCGCCTGCGCGAAGAAGCGGAAGCCGAAGGCTTCGGCGTCCTGCTCATCGACGAAGGGGACTTCTTCTCCGGAACGCCCGTCGGCTCCACCACCGCCGGCAAGGCCGTGGTCGCTTTCATGAACTCCGTAGACTACGACCTGACCACCATGGGCAACCACGATTTCGACAAAGGCCGCACCGAGCTGGAAGCCCGTGCCGCCGAAGCTGAATTTCCCTTTCTGGGCGCCAACATCGTCGACGAGAGCGGCGAGGTCGCCGATTTCCTGAAACCCTACATTATCAAAGAACTCTACGGCATCCGGATCGGCATCCTCGGGATAGCCCTGGCCTCTACGCCGTCCATGAGCTTCCCCGAACACGTCAAAGGGCTGACCTTCCTGCCCGAGATCGCCACGGCGAAAAAATGGATCCCCGTCATGAAGGAAGAGGGCACGGACATTATTATTCTTTCCACCCATGCCTACACGCCCTACGAGCGCGAGCTGGAAGCCGCCCGTCTGCAGGACGAGATCCGGAAGGGCGAGTACCCCGACCCGAACAAGATCGGCGCCTCGGGCATGGAGATCGCGGTCGCGGTCCCCGGGATCGACGTCATGTTCACCGGCCACGTCCACAAAGGTTTCAACACCCCCTATGAAGATCCCGTCAACCATACCCTCGTGTTCCAGAACTACGGCAACGGCACCAACGTGGGGCAGGTGAATTTTTATATCCATAAAGCGACCAAGACCCTCGCGGGCTACGATTTTGCGGTCGACAACAGCGCCATCGTCACCCTGCTGGAAGACGAATTCTGGATCGACCCCGCCGCCGACAGCCTGATCGAGGCCTACCGCGCCGAAGCCGAAGCCGGTTTCGACGAGGTCATCGCCGTGCTGCCCAAGCCCCTGCGCCGCGCCAACGAAGGCCAGTCGCTGATCGGCAACCTCCTCTGCGACGCCATGGTCTGGGCCGCCGGGGCGGATATCGCCTTTTCGAACTACGGCGGCCTGCGCTCCGACCTGGAAGCCGGCCCCCTGACCTACGAACAGCTCTTCCGCTTCGAGCCCTACGGCAACCAGATCACCGTGTTCAATCTGAGCGGCAAAGACCTGCACGCCCTGATCGAGGACCGCGTCAGCGGCAACTCCCGCGGCATGCTCGTGAGCGGACTGGAAGTCACGATCGACCGGCGCAAGCCGGACGGCGAACGCGTGACCATCGCCACCGTCCAGGGACAGCCTTTTGACATGAACGCGGTCTACAAGCTCGCCATCTCCGACTACCTGGCCGAAGGCAATTCCGGCTACGACCTTCTGACGGAGATCAGCGAGAAATACCGCAACAATACCGGCCTCACCATGCGGGAAGCCCTGCGCAACTATATCGTGACCTTCGGCGCCGATGCGAAGATCGACGCCCGCTGGCGAACGATCAAGTAAACGTCCTCCGGCGGAAGGCTTGCCGGACGGCGAAGGACCCTTACGTGCTTCCCGTAGGACCTTGCCGGCGTAAAAAATAATTTACCGGTCCGTTAACCATGATGCAGAAAAACACGAAATGGCTCATTTACCGCCTCGCTTCCGCCGGCGTGACCCTCTTCGGGATCGGCTACGTGCTGATCGTCAAACTTCAGGAGTCCGGCGGCGGGTGGAAGCTGTTCCTCAATTACCTCGGCTATTTCACCCTGCAGGCGGACATCTGGATCCTGCTGATCTTCATCTGGCTGATCGTGAACCGCCTGCGCGGACGCCCCGACTCGGCAATGTCCCCCTTTCTGCGCGGCGGCGCCCTGCTCTATATCATCATCTCTTCCCTTATCACCTTCGTGATGCTGAACGAGCGGATGGAACTGACCTTCATCGAAACGATCGTGAACATCGTCAGCCATATCGTCGTGGCCCTGCTGTACGGGATCGACTGCTACTACAGCGTCGAAAGCCAGAGCTACCGCTGGAACTACGTTTACCTCTGGCTGATCTATCCCTTTATCTTTTTCCTTTTCACCGCCGCGGAAAGCCTGGTCAGCGGTTATTACCGCTACTATTTTTTCAATTTTGAACAAATGGGGACCGCCTTCTATCTCTTTGAGATCCTGCTCTTCATCCTGATCTTCGGCGGCGGCGGCGCGATCCTGGTGTTCTTTAACCGCAACCTTAAACAGCATACCCGGGCCCTTCCGCAGGCATAAGCTGCGGGGCCCCTTCATGAGGATCATGCCGATATGACTTCCGGAACCCCCCGCAACACGCCCCTGCTGATCTTCCGGACCGCCGCACTGCTTATCTCCGCGGCGGGACTCTCCTTCCGTCTGATCGCCGAACCGCTGCAAGGCGGCGGATGGCGGCATTTTTTCAATACCCTCGGCTATTTCACCATCCAGTCCAACCTGCTCGTCCTGGCGGTCTTTCTGCTGCTGCTCGTCCATCAGCTGCGCGGCACGCCGGAAAAGGAACCCTCGCCCGGACTGCGCGGGGCGGCGCTGCTGTATATCCTGATGACCTCGGGGGTTTTCCTTCTGCTGCTGAACAGCCGTTTCGAGACGACGGGCCTCAGCCGCTTCGTCCTTTACATCAACCATGCCGCCACGGCCCTTCTTCTGCTGACCGACTGCCTGCTTACCCTTCCGCGCGGCGCCTTGAACCGGAAGATGCCGGGATACTGGCTCGTCTATCCCCTGGCCTACTGGCTGCTTTCCATTCCCGAAAGCCTGATCACCGGGAACTTCCGCTACTTTTTCCTGAACTACCGGGATTTCGGGACGGGTCCCTACCTGCTCGCCATCCTTCTGATCGCCGCGGCCTTTTACGCGCTCGGCCTCCTGATCGTCCGGCTAAACCGCCCCCGGCGGAAAAATACGGAGACCGTATGAAAGGACGCGCCCTGCTGCTGAGCTTCCTGCTGCTGCCGGCGGCCCTGCCGGCCGACGGATCGTCCTTTTTATTCTTTACCCCCGCCGCCTGGGGAAAACCCTTTGTTTCGGACATCCGCAGCAGCATCGTGAAATTCGAGGAAGGCTTCGTCAGCGACCTGGGTGAATTCTATACGGTCCCCGGATACCGCCGGCGGCCCGTTTCGGAAGGCCACGTC
>CALMFL010000107.1 GCA_937862595.1 uncultured Fidelibacterota bacterium | reverse complement strand
CGCCACCAACTACGCTCCGAAGCGTCGGAGCTACGTTGGTCAAGAAGGCTACCAGCCTTCGTCCGCCGGTTGGACGACTACGGCCTGGCACAGCGGAGGGCAGGCAGGAGACGGTATTCAGAAGTCAGAAGTCAGAAGTCAGAAGTCAGAAGTCAGAAGTCAGAAGTCAGAAGTCAGAAGACCCTCCTACGCTCCGAAGTAACGGAGCTTCCTTCTTCGCTCAGTCACTTTGGAGCTTCGAAGGACACGTCGGAGGGCAGGCAGAAGACAGTAGTCGGTAGTCAGTAGACGGTAGTCAGAAGAAGGTCTTTTTTTTCAGGCGTTCAGCTTTTTTCGATCGTCAGGGCGGCGGGTTTTACCGTAATGTCTTTTTCATACTGAAAATGCACCTTGCCGGGAGGCATGCCTTTGCCTTTGGTGACGTATTTGCGTTCCGTGCAGACGACGGTGACAAGCGAAGCGTGCTTTTCGTCGCTGTAGCGCGCGGCGAGGGCGGCGGCTTCTTCGATGACGTGTTTGGGCACGTCTTTTTTTCCGTCCCGCTTTATGATCACATGCGACCCGGTGCTGTGGCGCGTATGAAGCCAGAGATCGGTTTTTACCGCATGTTTGAAGGTCAGCTCGTCATTATCCCGGGCAGAACGGCCCACCCAAATGCGCCAGCCGTCCGGAGTGATATGTTCGCGGAAGGGTCTGCGCTCCCGGTCGCCGGCGCGGGGAGCCCGGGCGAGTTCCTGAACGTCCGGATGGGCTTTTTCCCATTCCCTGAAGGCCCTGATATCCCGGATCTCCCGGAATTCGCGGTATCGTTCCTCCCATTCCGCATAGGCGCGTAGAAGTTCGGCGTGCCGGACGGCATTTTCCCTGACATGCCGCTCGGAGGCCTGCGCTTTGCGGTAATAGCGGTCAATGTTCTCCGAAACTGAAAGCTCGGCTTTCAACTTTATGCGGTCCGGGAATCCGTCCTTCCGGTAGAGAACGGGGATCTCAAAATCCTCCGCCCGGTCCGGCAGAAGGTAGCGGCAGGCCGCGAGGGTCTCGGCCAGGAAGCGGTATTCGGCGGAACGCGCGATGAAGTCCTTGTCCGCGGCGGTCTGACGTATCTTTTTCTGCAGATCGTTCAGCCGGCCGCTGAGACGGCTCTCCGTGAGTGCCAGGGCTTCATGAAAATGCTCTTCCTGAAGATAGCGCACGATGTAGGCGCGGTAATGCGCGTAGAAAAGCGAAGGTTCGTAGGGTTCCTTTCCCGGACCGAGAATGAAGCGCTTTCCGATCTCTTCGCCGTTTGAACCCGCGATCATCCCGAGTATTGCGGCGTGATCCCCGGTCCCGAAGATCTCGGCGCCGTGTTTTTTCCAGTAGGGACTGAAGCGCACATCTTCCGCGAGGGATGCGGGTGCCGCCGCGGGCTTTTCGTCGAGCAATTCCGGTCCCGTCAGGACGTGTTTCTTGAAATACTGAAGCTGTCCGCGGTGTTCGGCGATCACATTGCCCCGGTTCGAAAGGAACACGATATGCAGGCGGGCGCCGTTCGTCATATGAAAGCGCATGATGCGTTCGTGGGGCAGCATATCGACCGAAGCGACGATCGAACCTTCAAGTTCGGGAAAGATCCGGACGCTTTCCACCTTCAGCGGCGGCGGCGCCCCGGAAATCAGGGTGTACTGAAAGGGCGCGCCGAGGTGGACAAGGAGCGGCGGATGCTCCCGGAAGATCAGCCAGAGTTCGTTTTTCCGGAAGGTGACGCAGCGGTCCAGGACCGCCGAAGGGTATTCCAGGTTATAGTGCTCCGCACATTTGTCGAGTGTGAACCAGCTGGTGATCATGGCCTAATGTAGGAAGGAAAACGGAAAAGAAAAAAGGAAATGCTGAAATCCGGGCGGGAAACGGTCCCGGCGCGGCGGCCCCTGACTAACTGCTATGAAACCTTCTCATATTCGCGTATATTTCAGCGCCATGATACTTCACGATCTACACCTGCCGCACGTTTCACAGCCCCTGGGCGGATCCGGTCCCGAAATGAAACCGGGCGAACGCATCCTGCTGCTCGGTCCCTCGGGGTCGGGGAAAACGACCTTGTTCAAGGTCATTGCAGGATTTACGGATCCCGAAAAGGGGAGTATCACTCCGGAAAATGCTCAGGTTGCCATGCTCCTGCAGAATCCCTTTCACCAGATCATCATGCAGACCGTCCGGGATGAACTGCATTTCCCGCTCCGGAACGCCGGGATCCCGCCGGATGAAGCGAAAACGGCGGCAGACCGCATCGCGGATATCCTGGGGATCGTTCCCCTGATGGACCGCGATACGGCGACCCTGTCCTTCGGAGAGATCCAGCTGGTCATGATCGCCGCGACCTGCCTGACGCCCGCGGATATCGTGCTGTTGGACGAACCGGCCTCGCACCTCGACCCGCCGGCGGTCCGGGCTTGCTACCGCTGCGCGGAACTGCTTTCCGCGGAGGGAAAGATCGTCTGCATCAGTTCGCAAACCCCCGATGAATATGAATATGTCGATACGGTGTGGATCCTGAACGACGGCGCGCTGACAGCTTGTTTGAGCAAAGAGGCCTTTGCCGCGGACTACAGGTCCTACGGCATTCTCCTCGACCGGGATCTGATCAAAGAACGCCTGAAAACCTTTACGGGTGCCAAATGAAACTTCTGCCGTTCAGCTACGGGATCGCGCCGGACAAGACACTGAGCAATGTCTGGGAGATCGATCTTGAAGGCACTTCCTGCTGCGGGATCATCGGTCCGGTCGGCAGCGGAAAATCCCAGCTGATCAAGCTTCTGGCGGACCCCAACCGGCATCCGGTCGCGGCCTGGTCCGAGTATCCATTTTGCGCCTATCTGTCGCAGGACCTGACGCGCCTTTTTACCGGAAATACCGCCAAAAGCATCCTTGACATTTACAGCGACACCCGTTACACGGTGGGAAAGCATTTCAGCCGGGATCTGTTTTTCCGTTATGCCGCCTGCCTGAACGTTGCCGGGCTCATCGACGATGACCGCCGGCTGAGCCATTATTCCGAAGGAGAACGTCAGCGGCTGGGCATCTGTCTCGCCGCCGCGGTCCGGGCGCCGGTCACGATCCTGGACGAACCGACGACGGCGCTGGATATTGAATGCCGGAAGCTTCTCTATGACATTATCGACGAGATCCGCCGGCGTTCGTACGTCTTCGTGATCTCGCACCGGCTGCTGGACTGCCTTAGCGTCTGCGACCATATGATCCGCGTCAGCGGCCTTAAGGTTGAGGAACATTTTCCGATCGAACAAATCCTTGAAAAACCCCATATTTTATCCTATTATTCCGTACTGCAAAAAGAGGACAGCGATGTTTGAAGACCAGATCAAAGACAAGTTCGTAACCCGGGAATCGGATACGACCCGCTATTTCACCGCGGCCAACATGATCAGCATCGCCCGCATCGTGCTGACGGTGCCGGCCGTCTGGCTTTTTATCGCCGATCGCTGGGCCTGGGGCCTGGCCGTACTCGGCATCTGCGTCCTGAGCGACTGGCTTGACGGTTTTGTTGCGCGAAAGACGCACGAGGTCTCGGATTTCGGAAAATTCATCGATCCGCTGGCGGACAAGGTCGTTGCGGCGGCCATGATCCTGCTCATGATCCTCCGCATGGATTTTCCCCTGTGGTTTTTGCTGCTGCTGGTTGTGCGGGACCTGAGCATTTTTCTCTCCAAGAACATGCTTTACCGGCGCTACCATATCGTTTGCGGCGCGAATGTCATCGGAAAAATATTCATCTTCGTCCTGACCGTTGCGGGCGTTTTCTGGATCCTGGAGTTTTATCTGGGCGTCAATCTCTATGCCGTCTGGGTCCTTTATCTGTCGACCCTCCTCATGCTGATCAGCTGGGCGGTGTATATGATGCAGACGGCGAAGATCATCAGAAGACAGAAGTCAGAAGATAGAAGTCAGTAGACAGAAGTCAGTAGACAGAAGACAGAAGACAGAAGACAGAAGACAGAAGACCCTCCTACGCCCCTGAAATGTCGGGGCTACGGAGGGCAGGCAGTAGACAGTAGACGGAAGTCAGAAGACAGAAGACAGAAGTCAGAAGGCAGAAGACCCTGCTTCGCCACCAACTACGCCCCGAAGTGTCGGGGCTACGTTGGTCAAGAAGGCTACCAGCCTTCGTCCGCCGGTTGGCTGACTGCGGCCTGGCGCTTCGCAGGGCAGGCAGTAGACGGTAGAATCGCAAGGAACAGTGGAACTATATGGGTTTATTCAAACGAAAAGAAAAACATGACCGGGTGCCTCAGGAGATCAGAGTTGAGGAGCCTTACCGTCTCGGGTTGGCAAGATCCCGCAACCGTTTCAGGGAGGGATTGCTTTCACTGTTCGGCCGCGGGATGAAGATCGACGCGCAGTTCATGGAAAAGATCGAGGCATTTTTTTACGAATCCGACATGGGGACGGAGGTGACCGAGCTGATCATGGCCGAGATCGAGACGGTCTCGCGCAGGAAGGAGCTGGTCTCGCCCGACGATATCCGCGATCTGCTGGTCAGGATGCTGGAGGATCTGTTCAGGGACGACGACCTGAGCATTCCCGCCGATGCGCATCATCCCTGCGTGGTTTTGGTGGTCGGGGTCAACGGCGCCGGAAAGACCACCACCATCGGCAAGCTGGCGACCCTGTATCGCGAGCAGGGAAAAAAAGTCCTGATCGTTGCGGGGGACACCTACCGGGCGGCGGCGATCGAACAGCTCGAGATATGGGCACAGCGTGCCGGCGTGGATATGATCAAGAACCTCAATGCAAAAAATCCCTCGGGCATCGTCTATGACGGGATCCAGGCCGGGATCTCGCGGGGATCGGACCTGATCTTCGTGGATACCGCCGGCCGCCTGCATAATAAGACGCATCTGATGGACGAACTTGACAAGATCCGGCGCGTGATCGAAAAATGCATTCCCGGGGCGCCGCACGAGACCCTTCTGGTCCTGGACGGTTCCATCGGGCAGAACAGTGTGGTGCAGGCGCAGGAATTCACCCGCATTACGCCCGTTACCGGACTGATCATTACAAAACTGGACGGCACCGCAAAGGGCGGCAGCATCGTCGCTATCCGCCGGAAACTTAAGATACCGGTCAAATTCATCGGGCTCGGCGAAGGCCTGCATGACCTTCAGGCTTTTTCACCCGGGCGTTTCGTTCATGCCATGTTCG
>CALMFL010000106.1 GCA_937862595.1 uncultured Fidelibacterota bacterium | reverse complement strand
ATGCAAACAAGCGCGAACTCCAACAGGCATCTTGACAAAAATGATGTGCCCGAAAGGAAAAAGCTTCATTATTGCCACGGGAATGATGTATTTTATACCCGTGAAATGAATATTGACAAAGGATTTGTAGAACATGTCGGACTATTATGGTTTTTTGCAAAAATTATTGGGCCGCGAACTGAGCGTTCCGGAAGCCCAGGCCTTCGCTTTCTTTGACCCGGCGTCGGCCGACCGGAACAAGCGCTTTCTCAGGTACAACCCATCGCGTCCTCTTTATCTCAACATTGACGACGAACATTATCTCTACGTCAGCAACCACCGTTCTGCCTTGCGCTGCGAGCTGGATATGGCGACCCGTCATCTGGATGCCTGCGCCTGCTATCGGCATGAACGGGGGACCCTCATGCTGGGGGTCACAACGCCCGCTCAGCAAAAAGACCTGAATTCACGCGTTAACCATTATTATATCTACGTTCAGACCGCCGCGGAAAGCGCTGCAGGGCGGTCGCTGTCCGCCGCCAGCATCCACACCGACCATATTGCCCTGATCCGGGATGAAACGCCCTGGGAGCGCCTGTGCCGCGTCTGCGTCGGCACCCATACCGGGGCCTTGATCACCGCGTCGCGGCAGCGCTTGTTCAATTCGCTTGACAACGGCCTCTTATACATCGTCGCCGAACATAAGAACCGGGACTTCAAGAGCGCCTGCGCAGAATTTGACCCGCCGCCGCAGTTCATCGGGCGCAGCGTGGCGTATCCGATCCTGAGCCTGGACAATGAGGACGGGCTTCTTGAGATCCCGCTCTCAACGCTTCGGGCGATCCAGCAGTACTCCCAGACCGCATCGCAATCCAAACCGGGGACATCCCGGATGCCGCAGGAAAGCCTGCCCGGGATCGAGATCCCGGCTTCGGTCGCAGAGGATCTGTCCCGTCTGTCGAACTATCTTGAAAAAGAGGATCTTGATTTTCAAAGCCGCTCCTTCACCCTCGCCGGGCATCTGCCTGTCCTTCATGTCGACCCCTATCCGCAGAAGGGCGTGTCCTTCAGTGAAACCGGCGTTCAGCTGCATGCCCTTTCGGCGATCGTGGACCTTTTCCTCCGCGGACGGAAGCCCCTGGCTTTGACCTATCATATCGAAACCGCGGCCGAAAGTCCTCAGGAAATTGAACCTGTGCTTTCTTCCCTGAATAAAAGCGCGGGACTTTTCGGGATACCCGTGGCCAACAGCTGCATCCTGCCTGCCGACAGGGATTCCGTGACCCTCTTCTTTATTTCAAAAGACGAGGCCGTGCCGCTTCCCCAAACCTTCCAGCACAGCGGGGATTTTATTTGTCTTCTCGGAGACCCGAACGGCGTGCTTGAAGGATCGGCGTATGCGCGTTCTCTCGGATATGACCTGCCCTATACGCCGCCGGGCGTGATGACCGGCACCCTGGCCGCCATTGTGGACGTCCTTCGGGAGTGCAATAAACGAGGCATTCTTGTTTCCGCGGTCCCGGTCGGACGGGGCGGACTGGCAACCGCCTTGCGGCGATCCGGAAGCGGCGCCCTGGGTGCGAAAATTTATTCCGAGCGGAAAAGTCCCGAACATATCTTTATTTTCGGGGAACCGCAGGCGGCGGTTTTGCTTACGCTCAAGGAAAAACACCTCATCGATCTCGCACGCATTACCTCGGAATACAACCTGACCTCCACGACGATCGGCCGGGTGAGCGACGGGCCTTTTATCGTCATCAACAACGATATCCGCATTCCCCTGAACACGGATAAGCTTGACGGATGATGATGTTTTTAGATCATATTGTCATTGACACGCGGTCATTTATCATGTAAATTGTGCGGTTGAACGGAGCAAAAGATGATTACGACCGAAAACGTTAAAAGCAAATTGGCCCAGTGGTGGGAAAGCCTCAGTCCCAAGATCGACGAGGCCTATCAGGCGACCAAGGAAAAAGCGGAAGATTTCAGCCGGATCGGCAAGATCAAGTATGAAGTCTTTCAGACGCGCCGGATCCTGTTGAAATGCTATCAGGAACTGGGAGAAAAGACCGCTTTGCATGTAGAGGCCGGCCGTAACTATAATTTGCAGGAACTTGAACACATCGATGACATGCTTTTGCAGATCAGCGATCTGAAAATGAAAATTTCTACGCTTGAGAATGAGATTATTCACCTCCAGGCTGAGGAAAAGATCAAGTAAGCTGTCTCTTTGAAACATATCAGCCCGGGTGGCGAAATCGGCAGACGCGCTAGGTTCAGGGTCTAGTGTCCAACGGACATGAGGGTTCAAATCCCTCCCCGGGTACAAATAACGGTAAGATAACTTACCGTTTTTCATTCATGGCCGTTTTTAAGTGATCTTGTGTCAAGTTTTCGCTGAATATTCCAAATAAGCCTGCAAAATAACTTGGGGCAAGTTTTCAGGGTCTTGACTGGTTAACCCATGTATTTATGAGCCCATATCGCCAATAGGCAGATTACGCAACAATTATTTATCCGTTTTTTTAGAGTAAAAACTTGGGGCAAGTTTTTTCAAACACCCGGCTCGGGTTTGCTGATGCATATTTTTTAAAACCTTGGACAGGTCAGATCATCGCAGCCTTAGTGTTGCCACGACCGGACGGTGGTCGGAGGCCGTCGTTTCGGGCACCACGCGGACCGTACCGCACTTCAAGCCCGATCCGGGCCCGATATAGATATGGTCAATGATCCGCTCGGGCAAGTCCGCAGGATAGGTCTTTTCTTCCGGTCCGCAGCGTTCCATGATCCCGTCCAGCATCCTTATCGGTTCGCTGCCCGGTTCGCAGTTCAGGTCGCCGAGAAAAATGCGCTTGCCCGAATCGGCGGAAAGCACGTCCACGATCTTTTTCATCTGGGCGGGCCGGTCGGAATCCTCGCCGTGATGGTCCAGGTGGGTGTTGTAAAAATGCAGGGTGTCCCCGCGGTCCGTTACGACGGTGACCTTCATCAGCAGGCGCACCTCATACGCTTCGCGGGAAGGCAGCCGAATTTCTTCCTGGGCGACAATGGGAAAGCGGGACAGGATCATATTCCCGAAAGCGCCGCCCTGATAATCAAAGGTCTTCATGTATACGGCGTGCATCCCGGTGTATTCGCTGAAAAACGAAACGGCGTCAAACTGTCCGCTTCGCGCCGTCAGGTGATCCACTTCCTGCAGACCGACAAGATCGGGCTTTTCGGACAGGATCACGTCCGCAATGCGCGTCGCATCCAGGACTTTGTCCATGCCGCGCATGGCATGAATATTGTAGGTCATGACCGTGACCTTGCCGCAGGCCGTGAACAGCAGGAGTATCATCAGGAAAAATAATATCCGCTTCATCGTACTTCTCCCCGTAATGTTTATCGTTTTGCCTTATAAATTAGGAATAGCTCCCTGTTTTTCCTAATAACAATTTTATGTCAGATTTCGTACAAAAGCGCAGCCCTACCCCGGCGGGAAGACGATCTTTCATGTAAAAACAAAAAGCAGCTTTTCAGCTGCTTTTGAGACCATCATGGTCTGTTCTTTTATACGCTTATGCCGTAATCCCTGCCGTATTTTTTTACGACAAAGTCAATGTCCTTGTCTCCGCGTCCCGACAGATTGATCAGGATGGTCTGATCCTTCGGCAGCTTAGGAGCCAGTTTGATCGCATAGGCTACGGCATGGGCGCTTTCAAGGGCGGGAATGATCCCTTCCACGCGCGAGATCTCAAAGAAAGCGTCGATCGCTTCCCGGTCGCCGGCCGTAACGTATTCCACCCGCCGGATGTCCTTCAGATAGCTGTGCTGGGGACCGACACCCGGATAATCGAGTCCGGACGCCACCGAATACACCGGCAGCGGCTCCCCTTTTTCATCCTGGATCAGGTAGCAGCGGAAGCCGTGAATGATCCCGGGGGTGCCCATGGTCATCGTGGCGGCATGTTCGCCGGGCTTAAAGCTCAATCCCGAGGGTTCCACGCCGTACATGGCGACCGTTTCATCTTCAAGGAAGGCCGTGAACAGGCCGATCGCATTGGACCCGCCGCCGACGCAGGCGATCAGATTGTCGGGAAGTTTGCCTGTCATGGCGTTGAATTGTTCTTTCGCTTCGCGGCCGACCACGGATTGGAAATCGCGCACCATGGATGGAAAGGGATGCGGCCCCACGACCGAACCGATGCAGTAGAGCTGGGAGACGGGATCCTGCAAATACGCCATAAAACAGGCGTCCACGGCATCTTTGAGCGTTTTGGTGCCGATACTGACGGGAACGACCCGGGCTCCGAGGATCTTCATGCGGACGACATTCGGATGCTCTTTTTCAATATCCACTTCTCCCATGTATATGTCGCACTCAAGCCCGAGCAGGGCGGCGGCCGTTGCCAGCGCAACCCCGTGCTGCCCGGCGCCGGTCTCGGCGATCACTTTTTTCTTGCCCAGACGTTTTGCCAGCAAGACTTCGCCCAGGCAGTGATTGATCTTATGGGCTCCGGTGTGGTTCAGGTCCTCGCGCTTCAGGTAGATCTGCGCGCCGCCGAGTTTTTCCGATAGGTGGCGGGCGTGAAAAATGGGACTGGGGCGTCCCACGTAATGGGTGTACAGGTCGTACAGTTCCTCCTGAAAGGCTGTCGTGTTTTTGATCTTTTCATATTGCACGGCGACGTCCTTCATGACGTCAACGAGCTGCGGGGGTAAAAACGCGCCGCCGTATTCGCCGAAATTTCCCTGGGCGTCCGGCATTTGTCCTAAATTCATCATTACTGTTTCTCCATTTCTTTCAGCAGTTTCAAACTGACCGAGTTTTCATCTTTGAGTATTTTCGACCCGCGCGTTATCTTGCATAGGCTGATGTGGTGCTTTTCCGCAATGTGCCGCTGGGTCTCTCCATGGTAGAGGTCCTTCATCAGGCGCCATCGGAAGACCAGCGCATCGATCTCGCTTTCGGTGAGTATTTCGCTCAGGAATTTCTCCATGTCCGCCGCATTGTCAATGCGGCTGAATGCCTTTACCAGTTCCTTGTATGATTGCATGCTGCACCTTCTTGTTTCTACGGGTAGTAACATAGGGCAAAATCCGGACCTTTGCAAGCGGATTTTGTTCTTTTTTATAGAAACATCGGGCGCAAGACTGTGGGGTCCGTCACAAAGCGTTCATGCCGCTTGATTTTTATTGATAAAACATCTGTTTTCGGGTAACTTTCGGGATGTATTGCTCCATTGCTTTCCCTTCGGAAGTCTATCAGACATTTACGTATTGCGTTCCGGAAGCGGCCTCGGTCCGGCTGCGGCCGGGCATGCGGGTGAAAGCGCCTTTCGGCGCTCGCTCCCAGGTCGGATACTGCGTGGAATGTTTTCCCGTTCTGCCCTCAAAACCCGCCTACCATATCAAGACGATCGACGGGGTCCTCGACAAGGAACCTTTATTCACCGAACCGCTGATCACGCTGATCCGCTGGATCTCGGACTATTACCTGGCTCCGCCCGGATTATGCTTCAAGGCTGCCCACCCCTCCGAGATCGGATTTAAAAAACAGACCTATTGCTTCGTATCGAAGCAGGAAGATCCTCAGAACTGGCCGGACATCCCGGAAACGGGGCTTTCCATGCTGGATTTCTACGATCTTTCCGAAGAACGTCAGAAGGCGGTGAAAAAAGGTCTCGATATGGGCGTTCTTGTCCGGGACAATATTTTCCCGCCGGTGAAAAGATCCCGCCTTGTCGCGGCCGTGCGCCTGATGGACCGGGAAGCAAAACTTACCGCGCGACAGCAGGAGGTCGTCAACCTTCTGTCCTCCCTCGATAAGCCGGTGGAAGAGGTCCGCGTCATTCTGAAGAAACTGCGCATGACGCAGAGCGTGATCGACACCCTGATCAGAAATTCCGTGCTTGAGAAATGCGAACTGGAGCTGTCTTCGGACCCCTTTGAATCTTTCGGCGCGCCGCGGGTGCGGGACGTCCGCTTATCGGAAGAACAGCGGCAGGTCATTCAAGATATCGAATCGCATACGAACACCTTTTATCCCGTCATGCTCCACGGCGTGACCGGCAGCGGCAAGACCGAGGTTTACATCCACCTTGCGCGGCAGCAGCTTCAGGCGGGGAAAAGCGTCCTGATCCTGGTCCCCGAAATTGCGATCACGCCCCAGATCGCAGCGCGTTTCCGGACGACCTTCGGTGAAAAGGCCGCGATCTGGCATAGCCAGATGTCCGATGCGGAACGGCTCTGGACCTGGAACCGGATCCTGAAAGGCTCCATCCGGGTCGTGATCGGAGCGCGAAGCGCCCTCTTCGCTCCCTTGAGCGATATCGGATTGATCGTTGTGGATGAGGAGCAGGAGGCTTCCTATAAACAGGACGACCCGGCCCCGCGTTATCATGCACGGGATGCCGCGGTCAAGTACGCGCACCTCCTGGGTATTCCCGTTATCCTCGGTTCGGCGACACCCAGCCTGGAAACCTATTATTTATCCGCGATGAGAAAATATCAGCGTCTGGAGCTCACCACCCGCTTCGGAGGTGCGAAACTGCCCCGGGTTTCTTTGATCGACATGAACACGACGCCCCGCAAAGGCTTGTTCAGCGAACCCTTTCTGGAAGCGCTGTACCATACGCTCAACGCGGGAAAGCAGGCCATCATTTTACAGAACCGCCGGGGATTCCATACCGTCTATGTCTGTCAGGAATGCCAGCATGCTCTGGAATGTCCCGACTGCAGCGTTTCCCTGACCTACCATAAACGCCTGAATAAAATGATGTGCCATGTGTGCAGCACCACCTATCCCCTCACCCGGACCTGTCCGCACTGCGGCAGCAATCTGCTCCAGCCCGCCGGGAGCGGCACGCAGAGAATTGAGGAAGAATTGCAGGCGCTGTTCCCCGAAGCGCGCATTGCGCGAATGGACCTCGACACCACGCGCACCAAACATGCTCATGTGCGCATTTTAACGGAGTTTGAAGAACATCGCTTCGATATCCTGCTGGGGACGCAGATGATCGCCAAGGGACTGGATTTCCCTGATGTGACCCTGGTCGGCATTATCAATGCGGACATGGGTATGGGCATACCGGATTACCGCGCCGGCGAACGTCTCTTCCAGTTGATCTACCAGGTCAGCGGACGCAGCGGACGGGGCCTCTCCCCGGGAAAAGTGCTGATACAGACCTTCTCTCCAGAAGAACCTCTGATCCAGATGGCCTCGCAACTGGATCTGCGTTCATTTTATAATCTCGAGCTTTTTCAGCGCAAAACATTGCATTACCCGCCGTTTAGCCGGCTCTTTCTTGTCCGTATTTCCGGGCCGAACGCCCGGGAAGTGGAAGGCGCCGCCACCCGGATCTTCAACACGATCTCCGGCAGGATACCCCGGGCAAATTGCCTGGGACCGGCGCCGGCGCCGATCGAACGCATTAAGAACAAGACTCGCTGGCAGATCCTGATAAAAGCCGGACGCTCGAACGATCCGAACGGGAACCGAACCGCAACGGCGCTGATGAACGTGATCAAAAGCGCCCGGCAGGATGAAAAACATGTCCAGATCACGATCAACCGCGACCCCGTTTCACTCATGTAGGATCAGCCATGGAGACACTCTACCGACAGCTTGGTTTTGAACCCGTAAAGGAAAAACTCGCCGGTTACGCCCTGACGGAAAACGGGAAAGGGCAGATCCTGCAGCTGCGATCGTTCCTGCCGCGGGAAACCTACCGGAAAGAACAAACCCTGACACTGGAAATGCGCGATCTTCTGGCGCTGGATACGGCGCTGCCGATGCTGGGCTTTGCGTCGCAAACCGACCTGATCAAAAGCATCCGCATCCGGGGCACCGCGCTCGGTGAAGAAGAGCTGTGGGTGCTGGCGGACATCCTCCTTCACGGACGCCTTCTTCATGCATATTTTCAGGACCGCGAAAATAAATACCCTTCCCTGAAAGACCTGGTCGGCGTTTACAACCCGGATCTGGAATTGCTGGAAAAGTCGGTCTTCGCTTTGTTCAATTCCGAACGCCGGATCGCCGATCATGCTTCTCCCCTTCTCTCCAGTCTGCGCAAAAAGATCGTCAAGCTGGAACACGACATCCGCACAAAGGTCAGTCAGATCGCGGCGCAGTGGACCGAAGAGTCCATCGCCGCCGAAGATGCCGTCGCTTTCAGGAACGGCCGCCAGGTGATCCCGATACGCGCCTCC
>CALMFL010000105.1 GCA_937862595.1 uncultured Fidelibacterota bacterium | reverse complement strand
GCAATGATCTTTTCGGGTTTCACCCGGTATCTGATCCAGCGGGATGTCTGGGCATAAATATTCTCGTTGTAGGCCGTCTGGAAATTCTGGCTTTTCATGTCCTCGCTGAGCAGGGTGAGGCGGTGTTTTCCGTCCGGGCTTCCGAAAACGGCTTCATGTTTCAGCCGCAGGCTGGCGAAGAGGACCGTGGTGTCGGGATCGTCCATGACAAAGGGGGCATAGAGCACCAGCGACGGTGTCCGGAAATCCGTACTGCCCGTGTGGGACAACTGGATCCGGACCCGTTTGAGGTCCTTTTTCCAGTTGAGGGAGGTCCCCATTTTTGACACGACCTGATCCTGACGTTCGTTCGTCAGCTCATTGCGCATGATGAAATTGCCCATCTCGTCCGGCACGTACTGCCCGAGATCATCCAGGCGGTAATACCCCAATCCGTCCCCGACGTACAGGAATACCGCTTCCCGCCGGGTCTCGGAGGTCCGGTTAATGTTCGTCCTGACGCTTCCGCCGATCCCGCTTTTCTTGAGCTGGAACCCCAGCTGGCTGCTTGTGAGGAGATAATGTTCGTCGCCGCTTTCCCGCTGATCGAAGCGATAGGTGGCGGTTGCGCTCCAGTTCAGTCTCCGGTCGAAGAAGGACTGGTCGAACTTCAGGGCCATGTCGTGTTTTTGGGAATACCGGATAAACGAAGAATCTGCGGCGAACCACTGATAATCGCGGCGGTAGGTATAGTCCGCGTTCCATTTTCCCCAGGCGATCCCCGCGCGCGCGGATTCGGTGCGGTAGGGGGATACGGTTTGGAAAACGGGTTCAAAACGGTCCGCCTGTCCGCCGGCCGAAAAAGCGAAAGCCTTTCCAAGGGGGAGCTTCGCCGATGCGCTGACGCTGTAATACGGCAGGAAGCCGCGATCCAGAAGATGGGACCAGGCAACTTGCAGGGACGCACCCTTGCGCTCCGCCTTGCCGCTGAACGCCCACCGCAGGCGCGTATCGTGCCGGGTATCGGACACATATTCCAGCGTGCCCGTCGAGTTCAGGCTCGGCCGGCGGAATTCCGCGCTTACCGAACTCATATGAAGGATACTGTCCCCCGAACTGAGGCCGAGGTAGCGTTCGACGTCCGGCAGGACCAGATTCGAGAAGGACGTGAAGCCGGGATCTTTGAACCATCCTTCGGAGCGCAGGAATACGGAGCCCCCGAGCGGGATCTCCGCATGCCATTTCAGCGCCGGGGCATAGCTCCGCGTATCCGCATTGTAGTTGTTGGCGGTGAAGGCCGAGGCGGCCCCTTCCAGAACGGCATTGGGCTTTCCCTTTTGGCCGAGCTCAAGGTTCATGGACCCGATCCACTGCGTGGCGGGCAGGGTGACCTTACGGCGCGGGAAATACTGCGAGAGCGGATCTCCGGGCGCGTACTCGTAGATGATCATGCCTTCGTCGGTATAGCTGCGGATGTATCCGCCGTTGGCGTTCTCGCGGTAAAAATAGACCGTGTGCGTGCCCTCTCCCTCTCCCGCATATTCCCAGATCCCGCCCTGAAGCCGGTAATCTCCCGCCGTGTCTTCCAGCGCGGTGGAGATCGTGAAATAGCCGTCCGGGGAAAGGATGCGGGAAAGAGAATCCGCGGGAAGGTTCGACACATGAATATCGACGGGATTGTTCTCGTCATCCTTTTCACGCACAAAGGCGGCGCGCAGGCGGATGTTCTTTCCCAGTTTCCACGCGGAGGTCACCCCCAGCGAGGTGCGGGGAAAGAATTCGTTGACATAATTGAACTCGACAACGATGCGGGATTCCGCAGAGATCATCATGTCCGTAGAAAAATACAATTCCGCATCCGTGTAATACAGCGTGTACCTGTCTTTCCCGAGCTGAACGCCGTCCACATACACGCGTTCGGATTCCGAAACGATCATGATCGCGTTGTCCCCGTTCTGCCCCAGAAGGCGGTAAGGCCCCTGATCGCCGTCCCGGGCGGTGATCTCCATGCGGCGGAACAGGCCGCGGGCGCTCCCCAGAAAGGCCGCGCCTTCGTAGTTTTCCTGTTTATATTCGACCTGGGCGCCGATCAGTTTGCGGTTGAAGGGACTCCAGTAATTCCAGGAATTGTTGACATAGATATCGCCGATGCTTGAAGAAAAATCATCCGAATAGATCTGGATCAGCACATTGTCCACGTCCTGCACGGACTGGGTGGAGGAATAGTCCTGGAACGGCGCGTCGTTATCGGAAATGATCCCCTTGATCTTTACGCCGGGTGACAGGTCACCCGATATGCGGATATCCAGGCCGCCGCTCAGGATGTTCTGTCCGGTGGTCCCCACCTCGATCTGACGCGACACGGAGCCGCTGGTCTTGATCCCGCTGAGGTCGTTTGACGAAGCGGTTTCGCCGGCAAGCTTCGTATCGGGGAACCATTCGGATATTTTTCCGATCCCGAGGTTCTTTTTTTTGGGCGGGTTCAGATCGCTGTAATGATAGTATACGCTGAGCGTGTCCGCTTTTTTGGGAGGCTCCAGCAGGATCAGCCTGCCGTAGAGGTCATCGACAAGGAAATTCAGGTTCTCCGTCCCGGCGGTGGAATCCACCCGGATCAGGGAATGGGCCAGGGGATAAACGGTCTGTCCCGTCCTCAGGACGACCCGTTCATGGAATTCGCCGGCCCGCAGAAGAGCCGTTCCTGACAGCAGAAGCAGAAAAAGGCGGAAAGGCAGGTTTGTGCGTGGTGAACGGATCATGGAATGTGAACGATGACTCCCCTGCGGTTGATCAGGATATGGCTGTTGTTTTCCGCCCGCAGGAAGATGACATCCTGAAGGCCGCTAAGATAACGACAGTCGGCCCGCTCAGGTTTCCAGAGATAGGTTCCGTCCGGACAGACAAGTCCGAACTCGGTCCGGTTCAGGGGTATAACCGTGAGAACGGACAGGGAATCGGGCAGGGCGTATTCCTTTAGGGTGGTTCCGCCGACATCCGAGATGCGCAGGCGGCGGAGATCTTTCAGGTAGAGGAACACTCCCTGTTCAATGGCCTGAAGGCGGATCTCGCCGGATACCGGGCGGTCGCCCCAGGGAAAGGACGTGTTCTCGCGCGGGCGTATCTGCACGATCTCGGATTTGAAGTCGTCATAAATAAGCCAGTCGTGTTCGGAGGTCACCGTGAATTCCGCGGGAGAGACGATCCCGTTTTTCAAAGGGGTGACCGAGCGGACGTTCAGAAAACGGTCCCAGGCGACAATGCGTTCGCCGGCGATGTCCAGAACATAGATATTGTCGGGTTCGTCCAGCACGGGTCTCAGGGGGTCCTGCAGGATGATCTTGTCGCCGAACCCTTTCCCGGTGTAGAGATTTTTAAGCGTGCCCTCCGTATAGCGGCGCAAGGCACCGTCGCTGCGTGAAAGGGTGATCAGGTCCCCGAAAAGGTTCATGACCGCCTCATCGCAGGGAGCGATGCGGAGCGTATCGGCGGCGTTCCCGAGGGAAAGAAAAAGGACCCATATCGGGAGAAGCATGCGTGGTGTGAACTTCATAAGAAAATTTAGCGGAAAAAAGAACAATACCAAACAGGAAATGCAGACTTAATGCTTCCATTCAAGATCAATTTTCATTAGATTTTTACCATGGTCATCGTCAGTGCATTAGAGGTGGAGATCGCCCCGATCCTTCGGGCGCTAAAGGCCCGGAAGGCCGTGCAATACGGAAAAAGAACCGCCTTGTTCAGCGCGGGGGACCACGATCTGCTGGTTTGCGGGGTGGGACCCCGTCCGGCGGAACAGACCCTGCGGTCCTATCTGAAGGATCACCGGCCGGACCATATTCTCAATATCGGCACCGCGGGGATCCTGGCGCCCGGCATCGGCCTGCGGGAAGTGTTCGGGATACGGCAGTGCGCCGGAGACCGGGGATCCGCGCCGCTCGAACTGGTCCCGTGGGGCGCCTTTCCCTCCGCCGTCTGCGTGAGCGTCGGCCGTCCGCTGAACGATGAAGGGGAGCGGGAAGCGCTGCGGCTGCGTACGGGCGCCCAGCTGGTGGACATGGAGTGCATGACCCTTGCGGAGATCGCCGGGGAATGCCGGCTCGGCATGTCGGCGCTGAAGGTAACGTCGGACCATGCCGACAGCAGGACGCGGGAGGTTTTTATGGAACACCTGGACCGGACGGCGGACCTGCTGAGCCGGGCCGTTCTGGACCTGCTTTAATAAATTCAATCAAGATAGGAGAATGTCATGAAAAAGACCGTACTGCTCGTTTTGATCGGAAAGCGGAAAGAATCCGCGGTAAAACTTCAGCAAATTCTCACCGCCTGGGGCTGTCTGATCAAGACCCGTCTCGGACTTCACAGCGGGGTCATGGAAAACTGCTCCGAGAGCGGATTCCTTTTTCTTGAACTCTACGGGTCCGACACGGACAATGCGGAACTTGCACGCAAGGTCAGCGTGATCCCCGGCATCGAATCAAAGCTTGTCGTCCTCGAACACGAAGACGAATAACGTGACCCATAACATTTCGGAGACAGTATCATGGAACTATTTCATCCGGAAGCCACCCAGCAGGCGCTGAACATCCTGCGCAACGGGGAACATTTCAACTGGACCGTGATCCCGCTGCTTGCCCTGGTGATCTATGTGTATATGAACGAGATCAGCAAAAAGAACTGGAGAGGCATCGCCGCCGGACTGGCGCTGTACATGACCCACTGGTTCTTTGAGATCGTCAACGCGCTGATCTGCAAATTTTCCGGGCATGCGCTGTGGACCGTTCCGACAGGAACCTCGTTCCTGCTCCTGGTGGGCGTAGGTATCGAACTGAGCCTGATGTTCTCTGTGGCGGGGCTTATTCTCACAAAAATATTGCCCGAAGACCCGAAAACACGCATCCTGGGGATCGGGAGCCGCTGGTTCTTTGCGATCGTCAATGCGGCCCTGTTCGCCGTGATCGAAATATTCCTCGCAAGGACCCTGGCATTTATCTGGGTGTATCCCTGGTGGGGATCGCTGCCGGTATTCATCACCGTATACATTCCCTTTTTCCTTGCCGCGAATTTCGCCTATTACTGGGATACAAAGAAACAACGGCTGTTCATCGGCGGCCTCTTTCTGCTGAACGCGATCCTGCTGATCGTGTTTGCAGTCATCCTGAAATGGATATAGGGGCCTCCCCGGAACCGCTGAAAAATTATCACGATCCGGATTTCATTTTTCTTCCTTTATAAGGGGAATGCGCGTATTATTCGGAATCATTTTTTGGGATGCACGTGAAAGAGAAGCGCTTAACATCAAGGGACCATCTTCCCGGCGGGATACGGGAAATGCTGGTCATCGCCCTGCCGATGATGATCTCCCATGCCTGCGATACGATCATGACCTTCACCGACCGAATGTTCCTTTCCCGACTGGGTCCCGAAATGATGAACGCCGCCATGAGCGGCGGCATGACCTCTCTGATGATGATGACCTTTTTTATGGGTCTGATCGGATACTCCACGGCGCTGGTGGCGCAGTATCTCGGCGCGAACCGGAAGCACACGAGCCCCGTGGTGACCGCCCAGGTGTTCCTTGTCATTCTCGTCGCCTATCCGCTCATCCTGCTCCTGAAACCCCTTGCTTCCCGTTTCTTTGTGATCATGCACATCCCGGACGAACAGCTTGCGCCGCAGATGATCTACTTCAATATCATGATCTTCGGAACGATCATCGGCCTGCTGCGCACGGCGCTCAGTTCCTATTTTTCCGGTATCGGGAAAACCCGCATCGTCATGATCGCGGCCATCCTGTCCATGATCGTGAACGTGGGCGTGAACTATGTCCTGATCTTCGGGAAATTCGGCGTGGCGCCCATGGGGATACGCGGGGCTGCGATCGGGACGATCATCGGGGGCGTTTCGGGACTTCTCGTACTGATCGCCGCGTATCTGGGCCGGGCGAACCGTCTCGAATTCAATGTCATGCAGTCTTTCCGCTATTATCCGCAGATCATGAAGAAGCTCCTGAGTTACGGCTATCCGGCCGGTCTGGAATTCATGTTCAATTTCTTTGCCTTTAATCTGATGATCCTGATATTCCATTCGGCCGGGAGCGTGACCGCCACCGCCACGACGATCATGTTCAACTGGGATATGGTATCCTATGTCCCCCTGATCGGCATCGAGGTCGCCGTGACCAGTCTGGTCGGCCGCTACATGGGCGCGGGGGATACCGCCCTGGCGACAAAATCCGCCCTGTCGGGATTAAAAACCGGCGCGTTCTATTCGGTCTTTATTCTGATACTGTTCGTATTCTTTACCGAACAGCTGGTCCTGATATTCCGGCCGGCGACCGGCAGCGACATCTTCGACCAGGCCTTCCCGACGGCCGTCTTTATGCTGCGGGTCGCTTCGATCTACGTGCTGGTTGAAGCCGCGATCGCGGCCTTTGTCGGCGCACTGCGCGGTGCGGGCGACACGCGCTGGTCCATGGTCGCGTCCGTCATCCTTCATTATTCGATGCTTCTGGTCTCGATCCTTGTTTTCAAGGTCTTCCATCTTTCCGCGGAGATCGCGTGGATCATCGTTGTCTTCCTTTTTATGCTCTTCAGCGTCGTCTTCTACCTGCGTTTCCGGAGCGGAAAGTGGAAGAAAATCCGGATCGTGGAACAAAACCCCGAAGTGTGATCACCGCCCCGGCACCGGCCGGCAGAAGATCAAACCCGGTGAATAGGGTTGTAAATGTCAGGTCCGGGCGGTATTTTAAACCCGGCGTTCCCGGAACATATTCCGGGGAGGGCGTATAAGACGGTTCTTTACACAGGGAGACTTATGCAATTCATTCAATCCTATATCCTTGAAATATACCACCTCGTTCTGGAGATGGCGCCCTATCTGCTTCTGGGCTTTCTGATCGCCGGCATTTTAAAGTACAGTTTCAAGCCGGGCCGCTTAAAGCATTATCTGGGCGGGTCGGACCTGCGCTCCGTGACCTACGCCTCGCTTCTGGGCGTTCCCATGCCCCTGTGTTCCTGCGGCGTGATCCCCACGGGCATCGGGCTGTACCGGAACGGCGCCTCCAAGGGGGCGACCCAATCCTTTCTGATCTCGACGCCCCAAACCGGCGTGGATTCGATCATGATCACCTATTCGCTGCTGGGACTTCCCTTTGCCATCATTCGCCCCATTGCGGCATTTCTTACCGGCATTGCCGGCGGGGTGATCACCAACAAGGTCGAGGGCGAAAAACCGCACGAATACGCCAACGGGGAAAACAACGGCGACATGCCCAGGGGCTGGAGAAAGATCCCCGCTATCCTGAAATATGCCTTTATCGACTTCATGGAGGACATCGCCAAATGGCTCGCGATCGGCGTTCTGATCGCGGCGTTGATCTCGGTCTTGCTTCCCGATGATTTTTTCCTGAACTACCTGTCCAATCCCTACCTTTCCATGCTGGTGATGCTCGTCGCGTCCATTCCCCTCTATGTCTGCGCCACCAGTTCCGTCCCGATCGCGGCGGCGCTGATCATGAAAGGGCTTTCCCCCGGAGCCGCCCTGGTTTTCCTGATGGCGGGTCCCGCCACGAATGCCGCCACCATTTCCGTGATCGGCAACACGCTGGGTAAAAAATCGCTCATCGTGTATCTTTCAACGATCATCATCGGATCGTTTGCCGGCGGGATCATTCTGAACGAATTCATGCCCGCCGCCTGGTTCGGGGGCATGATCTCCCGCGGTCACGACCACCACATGCTGCCCGAATGGCTGATGATCGGATCTGCGGTGATCCTGACCGGCTTAATCCTCTACACCCTGGTGAACAAAATGATCAAAAAATTCAGGGGGAACGACGCCTGCGAATCATGCGGGATCCCCGAAACCCACGAAAAACACGACTATCTCGTCCGCATTGAGGGCATGACCTGCCAGCATTGCGTGATGAATGTGAAAAAAGGACTTTCTTCCCTTGACGGAGTGACCGAAGTTGACGTAAATTTGGAAACGAAATCAGCCCGGGTATCCGGGAAGGTCGACACAAAGCTGATCTACGAAACGATCAGGCAGTTAGGCTACACCGTCAAAGGAATCGAATGAAAGCAATTATCCCCGCCGCCGGGATAGGAAAACGCCTTCAGCCCCATACCCTAAACCGTCCCAAGGTCATGGTCCCGGTTGCGGGAAAGCCCATTCTGGAACACATT
>CALMFL010000104.1 GCA_937862595.1 uncultured Fidelibacterota bacterium | reverse complement strand
ACGATAAATGAGTCCGATCCACAGAAGTCCCGGCAATACCGACAATAAGACGACCCTGATCAGATTCATGAACATGCTTTCGGCTCCTTATCCGGGATAGTATAGCAAATACGGGGAATAAAAACGAGAGATAAATTGCATGGGCGTGAGGAAGGATCATTGTATATTTCATCATGGAAACGAAATTGGAACGCCTTCTTCTTGACCTGGTGCGCGACGCGAACCGGCGCTGGGACATGTTCAGTCCCGGCGAAACGCTTGTCGTCGGCGTTTCTGGCGGGAAGGACAGCCTGAGCTGTCTGCGCCTGTTATCCTTGCTCGGCCTAAAACTCATTGCAGTTCACATCGGTATTACGGATGAAACCCCTGCGGAAATTGAAAAGTACTGCTCATATTACGCTGATTACAAGTACATTAGAGTTTCCCATATCAGCGGGCATAAAGGATCCGGAAATCCCTGTTACGCCTGTTCGCGTCAGCGGAAACGTCTTTTACTGGAGCAGGCGGAAGCCTTTAACTGCAGGCGAATTGCCATGGGACACCATAAGGACGATGCGGTCGAAACGCTGCTGCTGAACATGATCTATTCACGCGAGATCAGCACAATGATGCCCGTACAGGTTTTATTTTCAGGCGATTACCATATTATCAGGCCGATGTATCTTATTCCCGAGCCACTGATCGCGACCTATGCCCGGGAGCAGCAACTTCCCGTGATGGCAGGATCCTGCGAATTCGAGGACCGGACAAAGAGGGATTTTATTAAGAAGCTTGTGAAAGAGATCGGGGACGGATCTCCCGGGATCGACGTCATCGATAACCTCTTTGCATCCATAGTGAACATTAAGGGCGATTTTCTGCCGTCCTGAACTAAAAACATCCGTGATACCGGTATAAGTTGGAAGAGATCGCCGCTTAGAGGGCGAATTCATCTTTCGCTGAATGAATTACGCCTTACTCCGACACACCCCAAAACCCGCAAATCTCAACCTACCCATAATATATATTATGTAAACTTGCGAATGTAAAATTGAAATTCAGGGTTTATGAAACGCTATGCCGCAGTCAGTCAGCAGGATGCAGTATCTGTCTGTTATGTCGTAGCGGAGATTATCCGGTCATTATTCGATGTTCGGGATTACCTCTCCCCTCTTGCCCGGGAAAGATATAGAAAAAGGTATCGGGAAAAATTTATTGCAAACAGGGTCGCATGAAGGAACGGAATGTCGTTATCCCGCCGATTGAGCTCAGGTTGAAAAAATGGTCTTCGAAGTTTATTTTACCACGAGGGTTATAATGCGCTTGGGAACGATGATGCACTTCACGATCTCTTTGCCCTCGGTATACAGCGACAGGCGTTCGTGGCTGAAAAGTTCATCCCGTAAGGCTTCTTCGGATGCTTCGGCGTCCGCAGTGAGCTTAAAACGGACCTTTCCGTTGATCTGAACGGG
>CALMFL010000103.1 GCA_937862595.1 uncultured Fidelibacterota bacterium | reverse complement strand
CAATCGAACGCCGAGCATGTGGGGGAGCCGAAATTCTTTATTTCCGATACGGTTGACAATCATATCCCTTACTATCTGGCATATTCAGGGGGTGAATACGGATTGTCTACACTTGGACTGCTGACAAAATTCGGAAAGTCCTACGATTTCTGCAAATCCTATAATTGCGGGTTCGGCCTGGAGATGCTTCTTGCCCGGACGCTGTATAAACGGTATACGGATTCCCTCGCCGTGATGAAAATGCCGTACAGCGGCACCAGCCTGTACGCCGACTGGAAGGAAGAAGGAGCAACCTGGCTGTGGTTTGTCGATCAGCATGAGAAGGCGGTCGAAGCCATGCATCATGAAGGATATGAACCCGAATACATCGGTTTTTTCTGGTTCCAGGGCGAAAGCGATGAGGAGCTGAATGCGGCCGCGTATTATGCGGGGAATCTGCAGCAATTCGTGGACCGGATCAGAGTCCGTTTTGCAAACAACTCCGTCCTTGAACAGCTTCCTTTCGTGTGCGTACGGATCAACTGGAATGCTTCTTCACCCTACGAAAGCACCATCCGTGCGGCGCAGGCGGACCTTCCGAATCATCGTGACGACTGCGCGTGGGTCAATATCGATGATTGCAATCCCAACCGCTACAGTTCAAAAAACACGCATTTCAACGGGCATGGATTGAATAAGATCGGATACAAGCTTGCGGCAGAATACCTGTCCATGGTCGGCGCCCCGCTGGACAGTTGTATCCGGGTCCGGGTTGATCTGGATGAAGCGCTTGATACCGCCGTCATCCTGACCGTCAGCGGCGATACCAGTTTCTCGGATCTGATCACCGGACTTGACTACAATTTTGCGGCGACGCTTGGCGATGTTCTGACCCTCAGTCTGAATCTGGGAAGCGAGACCTATACCTGTTCGCCTGCCGCTTATTCGATCCCCTTCGCCTACGACCTGAGCGCATTATATGATCAGACATATTCATTCAATGTCAACAAGGTCGTCGGCATTGCAGATTATCCTGAAAACATGGATCATCTTCTGCTGGAAAATTATCCCAACCCCTTCAATCCGGTGACAACCTTCGATTTTCATATCCCATCCTCCGGAAAAGTACGTCTGGAAATTTACAGTCTTCACGGGAAAAAGATCGCAACACTGATCGACCGGGAAATGAAAGCCGGAGATCATTCGATCACATGGGATGCTTCGGACCGCCATAGCGGCATGTATATCGCAAGCCTGAAATGCGGGGAAAATGTGTTGACAAAAAAACTGCTACTGATAAAATAGACCTTAGAGCGATCTCAATGTCTTGATGAAATCCGGGTCCGGATACGCCCCGATCCCGATGATGTCGTCCGGGAAAACGATGTTGCCGTTCTCGATGCCGACGCCGCCGACGATCGGCTCGTCAAGGTGCCCCACGTTCGCGTCCAGATCAAAATACCGCACGATCGGATGCGCCATGGCGAAGTGGCAGAAAGCGGTATTCGCCAGCCCGGATTCGGACATGCACCCGGTCATGCAGGGGATGTGGGCGGCCTCACAGATGTTCGCGATCATGATCGCATTCTTCAGTCCGCCGGATTTTGACATTTTGATATTGATCATCGGCGCCGCCTGTTTTTGGATGACCGCCATCGCGTCTTCGGGAGAAAACACGGATTCGTCCGCCATCAGCGGGATCGAACAGCGTTCCGAGACGTATCTCATGCCGTCCAGATCGTTCCGGCGCACCGGCTGTTCGCAGAATTCGATGTCCAGGGGCTCCATGGCATTCAGGCACTTGACCGCCGTCACGCGGTCCCAGCCCTGGTTGGCGTCGATGCGGATCTTAATGTCCGGTCCCACCGCGTCCCGGATGGCACGCAGGCGCAGGATATCTTCCTCCGGATCGATCCCGACCTTGGTCTTGATCTTCCGGAAGCCCTGTTTTACGATCTTCAGCGCATCGTCGCCGGCTTTTTCGAGACTGCTGATGCCCATGGTGAGATCGGTCTCCATCGTCCGTTTTTCCCCGCCGAGAAAGCGGTAAAGGGGAAGGTTCGCCTGTTTGGAGGCGATATCGTAAAGCGCAAGGTCAAAGGCGCTTTTGATCGTGCTGTTGAAGGGGAGGAAAGCATCCATGTCACGGACGCGTGAAGCATATGCCAGCGCGTCTTTTCCGATCAGCAGATCCCGGAGCTCCGATGCCGCCGCGAGGTTGATCTTCTGGGTCTCTCCGACGATCGCCCGAAACGAGCTGGCTTCGCCCCAGCCCTCGAGGCCCTGGTCCGTCCGGATGCGAACCAGCACGTTCTGCGCACCCGAAACGACCATCGTCGCGATCTTGAATTCATGCTCGCTGGCGACGTTGAAGGGGAAAATATCGATATGTGTGATGATAAACGAGTTGTTCATGCGTTCTTCTCCTCAATTTTTACGAAGTTTAATAAAAAAAATTGCGAAATGCTTTGAAAATCTATTGAAAGTAATAAATCTTTTTGTTACTTTGTACCAATATTAGCTAAAATGCAGATAATAAATTAAATAGCAACTAGTGACTGAGCAGGGAAGGAAAAACATGGGAAAATGTCGAAAAACACCATTGATACTTTTTTTAAGCATTCTGTTATTTTCCACCGGACTGTTTGCCGCGACCACCGGTAAGATTTCCGGCATCATCCGGGATGCGCAGACGAACGAGCCGCTCATCGGAGCGAATATTGTTATCCTGGAGGACGGCATGGCGACCAGCATGGGCGCCGCGACCGACGCCGCCGGATACTACGCGATCCTGAACGTCGCCCCCGGGGAATACGAAGCCCGCGTGAGCTATGTGGGATACGCCCCGATCAAGATCACGGACATTATCGTCAACATCAATCTGACCACCGAGCTCAACGCACAGCTGAAGGTGGAAGTGATCGGTCAGAAAGAGGTGGTGGTCGTGGCGACCCGTTCCCTGCTTCAGGAAGACGCCTTTGCCTCGACCCACAACGTTTCGTCCGAAGAAATGCAGGTCCAGCCGATCGACAATTTCATGACCATCGCCCAAAACCAGCCCGGCGTGGTGGGTTCGCACTTCCGCGGCGGCCGCTCCGGCGAGGTCCTGGTCGTGATCGACGGCATGCCCATGCGCGATCCCGCATCCACCTATTCCGGCAGCACCGGCGGCTTTACGCTCGGACTGCCCACGGAAGCCATTTCCGAAATGGAAGTATCCCTCGGCGGCCTCAGCGCCGAATACGGGAACGTGCAGTCCGGTGTGATCAACGTGGCGACCGATGCCGGCGGACGCAAGCTGTCCGGCAAAGCGACGGTCATGACCACCGATTTCGGTGCCGGCGTCAATGATGCCATCATGCCCCTGGACAAATTCGTGGAAAAGAACCTGAGCATGTTCCCGGCGACGGCGGACCAGGATTCCCTGCGTTCCCTGATCATGGCCCGCGACGGCTACTGGTACAAGGTAAGTTATCGGCACGAACTGCAGAACACCCTGCGCCTGAGCCTCAACGGTCCCCTGATCCCGAACAGCGACCGCATCACCTTCGCGCTTTCGGCGGATGTCAGCAAGGAGCTGCAGGACTATTTTATCAACAACAACTATTCGAGCGAAAAGTATTACGGAAAACTGACCGCCAAGCTCAACGACAAGATGAAATTGACCGCAAGCGGCATGTATTCCGGCAGCACGTCGGATGATTTTTACATCTACGCCTCGAAATACGGTCCCGAGGGCGAGTACTGGCTGAACGAACGCTATTACGACCCCAATCCCTCCCTGCGTACCGATACGGCCTATATTTATCATTATGTCACCGATCCCGACGCCTATCAGGACACTTCCTACCGCATCGGAAGGCGGGATACGGTTTTTGCCGGCGGACAGACCATCACCTGGTACAACCAGAACATTTTCAAGGAAGTGTACACCGACATGCGCATCCAGGACCATCTCTGGGACTATGACCGCATGGCCTATTCCTTCAATTTCGGCTTTACGCATCAGCTGAATTCCAAGACCTATTACGAACTGAAGTACCAGAACATGACCTCCAAGTACTTTTACGGCGTCCGCGATGTTGACGATCGCGATCAGGACGGCGATGTCGATGAATTTTTGAACTGGGATTTCGAAGGAGAAGGCCCTCACTACCTGAACCGCCAGCGGGAAAACGACCTCTGGTGGACCGGGGGAGACGACCCCGGTTACCGCGACCAGATCTCGGTCGTCAACAAGCTGAAATATGACATCGAAAGCCAGATCGACCAGAACCATCAGTTGCGCGGAGGATTCGATTTCACCCACAACGCGATGGACGTTACGAATATCGCCTGGAGCACGATCAGCTTCAACCAGGTCGATTCGAGTTATTCCCGGACCTATTTCCGCACCGATATCTGGGAAGAAGACAATATCGATTTCGGCCTGTACATTCAGGATAAGATGGAATTCAAGGGACTTGTCGCCCTGGTCGGGCTTCGCTACGATTATTTCAACCCCAACGGATTCGGCGATCCGGTCGTCTATCCGGGCAGTTTCACGGATCCGTTCTCGCTTGTGGACTCCAACGGCGTTCCGATCCTGACGGATCCGCAGGTCGCCGCGCCGAAGCAGCAGATCAGTCCGCGTTTCGGGATCTCTTACCCGATCACGGACCGGGATAAGATCATGTTCACCTACGGCCATTATTTCCAGCGTCCGGATAGTTACTAT
>CALMFL010000102.1 GCA_937862595.1 uncultured Fidelibacterota bacterium | reverse complement strand
CCTTCAGTTTCCAGTAGGTCACCACGTAGGGCTCGGCGGTCTGGGAAATGTTCTCGGCGTCTTCGAACATTTCAGGATCAAGGGAGGTGAGCGTATGGGAGTCGCCGTCAATGAGGATGCTGCAGTCGTCAAGGCCGGGTCCGGAATGCGAATACACGGCATAGTTGATCGCGCCGGTCAGGGCAAGGTAGCCCAGCAGGATAAGGAAAAATGCGGCGATGCGTCGGATAAAAATTTTCATAGGCTAAAATTGGAAATAGATGAATTGTTGTCCCTGGATGCCGAACCAAAAAATGGCGAGGATCAGGGCGTAGTAAAGAGCGTAGCGGGCCGGCCGTTTCCAGCGCGGTCCGAAGGCTGCCAGGGCGAATTCCTGTTCGCGGCCGAACCATTCGGCAAGGACGAGTCCCAGCACCAGGATGATGGTCGTCGCGGCGCCCCGCATCGCGGAAAAACGGGGCAGGGTGAAGAGGGAGGACGAGAATATTTCCGAAATGATGCGGCCCGCATGCCCGATGTTCTCCGCCCGGAAAAATATCCAGGCGAAAACCGTCAGGGAAAAGGTCATCAGGATCCCCAGCGTTTCTTTGAGGGAGGGGAAGGTTTTACCCTTTGCGACGATCTCCAGATGATCGCGGTTGCTGCCGCTCAGCATCAGCGGCAGGAAGTACAGCGCGTTCAGCGCGCCCCAGGCGATGAAGGTCCAGTTCGCGCCGTGCCAGAATCCGCTGACGATAAAGATAATGAAGGTATTCCGGATCTTCATCCAGGTCCCGCCGCGGCTTCCGCCGAGAGGAATATAGAGATAATCCCGGAACCAGGTGGAGAGCGAAATATGCCAGCGCCGCCAGAATTCCGCGATATCCCGCGAAAAATAAGGGAAGGCGAAGTTGCGCATCAGGCGGAACCCGAAGAGGCGCGCCGTGCCGATGGCGATGTCGGAGTAGCCGGAAAAGTCCCCGTAGATCTGAAAGGTGAAGAAGAGGGCGCCCAGGAGCAGGGTGCTTCCCGAATAATCCGCCGAAGGGTTGAAGATCATGTTGGCGTAATAGGCGCAGTTATCGGCGATCACGATCTTCTTGAACAAACCCCACAGGATCTGGCGCAAGCCAAGGACCGCCTGCCCGTAGTCGAAGGAGCGTTTTTCATAGAATTGCGGCAGCAGGTTTTTGGCCCGTTCGATGGGCCCGGCCACAAGCTGCGGAAAAAAGCTCACAAAGGCCGCGAAAGCCACCACATCGCGGGTCGGTTCCATCTTTCGCCGGTAAACGTCGATGGTATAGCTCATGGTCTGGAAGGTATAGAAACTGATCCCGACGGGCAGAATGATGTTCAGGGAGTTCGCCCGGATCTCCGCCCCGAAGAAGGAAAACGCGGAGATAAAATTTTCAAGGAAGAAATTGTAGTATTTAAAGAATCCCAGCAGACCGAGGTTGACCAGGATGCTGGCCCAGAGAAAGAGCTTCCGTTTGGCCGGCTTGTCTTCCTTTGACAGGGCGATGCCGATCACATAATCCGCCAGGGTGCTGATCAGGATAAGGGAGAGGAAGCGCCAGTCCCACCAGCCGTAGAACACGTAACTGGCCGCAACGATCAGGAGGTTCTGCACTTTCAGATTTTTATTTGCCGCGAACCAGTAAAGCAGGAACACGACCGGCAGGAAAAGAGCGAAATCCAGTGAGTTGAAGAGCATAGCGCCTGTTTCGTTATGATTGCTGCTTTGCAGGAGTACGACGCAAGACGTCCCTGCCTTACTACCCCCGTGCGAACAAGCACCGGCCGCCCCGGCGCTGTCAATGCGTAAATCTAATACAAATGCCCCCGCCGTGCAAAAACTTTCAAACGGGAAGAACGGGGAAATGAAGCGCGATCAGAAAAAACGTAAACCATCGCTGCAAATTACGGGTTCTTCGGCAGGGCGGGAGCGGCGGTTATTTCTTTAAGACAAGTTCGATCCCGCGCTGACCTGCCAGCAGGTCGATCAGCGAGCGGACAAGCTTGTTCTTCTCTTTGGCCTCGTAGTGCGGCGGGATGGCGGGCAGGGTGTCCGCAAGCGCTTCGAGATCGCCGATGGGCAGCAGAGCGGCGGCGAGGCAGAAATAGCTTTTCGAGCGGCCGTCATCAAAATCTTTCAGCAGGGTTATCAGGACGTCCGACCGGATCTTTTGCGTTTTGAGGAAGGGCGACAGTCCTTTGCCGCGGATGGCATCGAGGTTCGCGAAGACCTTGCGGTGGGTGACGAAAGAATCCCGGCCGCCGCGTTCCTTGTCGAAGCGCGCGCAGGGATAGTCCGGGCATTCGGCGCAGGTCTCGAAACCGTGTTTCGTTACACAGCAGGTCAGGTACCCGCAGGAGGGGTGTTTTTCCTTGAAGTCCGGCGCGCCGCAGCCGGGACAGGCGGAGGGACCGTCCGTGTGATAGCGCGGGCACAGGCAGCAGTCGATGCCGCAGCAGCCGATTAGGGGGTAACGTTTCATGAATATAATTTAAGGTTAAAAAACGTAAAAGCAAAGAAAGGGGTTTGTTGTGAATAGCTTTCAGCGAATAGCC
>CALMFL010000101.1 GCA_937862595.1 uncultured Fidelibacterota bacterium | reverse complement strand
GGCTGGTCCCAATGCGATATCATCATCGTATCCGGGGACGCCTTTGTGGACCATCCCGCATTCGGGACCGCCATTATCGCCCGCGTGCTGGAATCCGAGGGATACAGGGTGGGGATCCTGGACCAGCCGGACTGGAGCAACACCCGCGACGCCATGCGCCTGGGCGCTCCGCGCCTGGGCTTTGCCGTCACGGCGGGCAATATGGATTCCCTGGTCGCGCACTATACCGTCAACCGAAAAAAACGCAGCGATGACGCCTATACGCCGGGCGGCAAAGCCGGCAGGCGGCCGAACCGGGCGAGCATCGTCTATGCCAACCTGCTCCAGGCCGCGTACAAGGGGGTCCCCGTCATCCTCGGCGGGGTGGAGGCAAGCCTGCGGCGCATGGCGCATTACGACTACTGGAGCGACAAGGTCCGCCGTTCGATACTGATCGACAGCAAGGCCGACCTGCTGATCTACGGCATGGGCGAACTGCCCGTCAAGGAAGTCTTCCGCCGTCTTGCGACGGGAGAGAACGTCCGGGATATCCGGGACGTGCCGGGCACGGTCTGCCGGGTCGGCGAGATCGATGCCGGCGGGATCGAACTCCCCGCTTTCGAAGACGTCGAAAAAGATAAAACGGCGTTCAACACCATGACCCGCCTGCATTACGAGAACCGGATCTGGCCTTATGCCAAAACGCTCTACCAGCGTCACGGCGACCAGCTGGTCCGGATGAATCCGCCGGCAAAACCCCTGAGCACAAAAGAAATGGACGCCGTGTACGCGCTTCCCTACACGCGAGAGCCGCACCCGAAATACAAGGAAAAGATCCCCGCCTGGGAACAGATCAACGATTCCGTCACCGCCCACCGCGGCTGTTTCGGGAATTGCGCCTTTTGCGCCATCACCTTTCATCAGGGACCGCGCGTCCAGAGCCGGAGCAAGGAGTCGGTGCTGAACGAGGTGAAGGAACTGACGGGAAAACCCTGGTTCAAGGGCACGGTCAGCGACATCGGCGGTCCGACCGCGAACATGTACGGCATTCACTGCGCCATCGGCGGATGCCGTGAGATGAACTGCCTCTACCCCGATGTGTGTGAACATCTGGTTGTAACGGACCAGAAAAAATATGTCGCATTGCTGAAGGCCGCCGCCACGGTCCCGGGCATCCGGAATGTCTTTATCGCCTCCGGGCTCCGGCATGATCTGGCGCTAAAGGACTTGCCCGCGATGGAACAGATGGTCACCCGCTTTACCGGGGGTCACCTGAAGATCGCGCCCGAACATCTGGCCGACGATGTGACCCGGGTCATGAACAAACCGCCCGGGAAGGTCTATTTCGATTTTCTGGAAAAATTCCGGCTTTTCTCGCGCAAGGCAAAGAAAGAGCAGTATATCGTCCCGTATTTCATTTCCGGCCACCCCGGATGCACCGACGAGATGATGGCCGACTTGCAGAAACGGCTGAAGGCTTCGGGCCACAAGCTCCAGCAGGCCGCGGATTTTTATCCCACCCCCATGACCCTGGCGACCGCCATGTACCATACCGGGCATCACCCGCTCACCGGAGAGAAGCTTTTCGTCGCCAAAAGCGAAAAGGAAAAACACCGGCAATTCCGGATGATGATGTGGCACAAGGGCGAAGACCCCGGGCTGTAGAACGACGATCAATTCATACAAATGAAATAAAGGGTTTCGGCAGGGGTCATTCCCAGCTGCGCCGGGTAACAAATTTCCGGTAGGCTTCAAGATCGGGACGGGGAAGCCGCAGGTCCGGGAATTTTCGCGTGAGGTGATCCGCGAACAGGTAGTCGAGATGCTCGTTCCCTTCGGGCGCAAAGCCCATGACCTTTTTCCAGACGTCAGCGTCTTCCATGCAGAAATAAACAAAGAGATCCCGCCCGCCGTATGTGCGCAGCAGGGAATGGAGATGCCGGTACATCTTCACCCGCAGGGGCTTGAAGTAACGGCTCTTATTGTCGCGGCCGCGGATCATTTCTCCGTCCAGGAGATCGGTGCGGGGGAATTTGGCGCGGACCTTGTCCGCCATCTCCGGCGGAAAGCGCAGGCTTCCGATCGAGATCCAGGCGATGCGTTCCGGATCGGCATGCTCAAAGAGCGTTTTGACCAGCGCTTCGTATCCTTTTTCCCATCCGTCATACATCAGCATGGGGTCAAAATGAAAGCCCGTCATGTATCCCGCGCTTTGCACTTTCCGCAGCGCGGCCATCCGCGTTTCCAGGGATGCGGCGCGGAACTCGTGGCGTTCGATCCGGTCAACGGGGTTCAGAGACCAGGAGATCACCGTTTTGCCCCGGTGTTCCGTGAGAGGAAGGTGATCCACATTTCCGGACTTGGTCTTCAGCTCCAGGATCATGTTCGGCTGCTCCGCGGCAAAACGGATCAGCTCGGGACCGACCTGCGCCACGTCGTCCAGCGCGAGGCTGTCGGCCAGTTCGCCGGTTCCCACGCGGAAGAGGCGCTGCGGTTCTTCCGCGATGCGCGAACGGATCATCTCCTTCAGATCGTCCACATTGGCGTAAACGGTCAGGAGGGGATTGTTGAGATAATATTGCAGGATACAGTAACTGCAGTCGAAGGGGCAGTTCGTCGCCTGGTGAAGAGTCCAGTACTGACAGCAGATATAGGGTTTTTCGGTGCCCGGGCAGACCTTGAAATGACGGCCGCGGGCGGGCGTGATAAAGACATGGTGTTTTCCGCTCTGCGCTTCTTTTTCAAAAAGTTCGCGCCGGGCGGCTTCATCGTCGGGTACGATCACGCATTCCGCATCAGGGTAAGCCGAACGGAAGCGCGCAGCGATGGCGCCGGTCTCACAGCCCGATGTGATATAGAGGATCATGGGTCATCCGAGCCAGACGTTGGCCTGTCCGACGACCTTGCGCAGCTGCGTCACCATTTCGCGGGCGGCATTGATCCCTCCGCCGGAGCGGATGATCTTCTCCGTATCGTTCGTCAGGGGATAGCTGATATGGATATAAAGGGTCTTGTTTCCCGGATAGCGCTGGGCGATGGTCTTGATCCTGCCGAGATTCGCCTCGAAGTCTTCGTCGTTCCGTATGCGGAGATGAAGGGTGCGGATCTTGGCCTCGCGAAGGTCAGACAGGGGCATGACGAAATTCAGGAAAAGCGTGGGAAGCTGGTCGCGCTCCTTGTCGATCTTCAGATTGCCTTCAAGGTAGATCCTGGCGTCTTCATGCAGAAGGTCCTTGTACTGGGCAAAAGATTTGAACGCCAGTACATCGAATTCATGGGTCAGCGATTCAAAGTGGAATTTGGCGTACTGGTTGTTCTTTTGATCGTAGCGGACCGTAAAACTGGTGACCATGCCGCCGGCACGGATCATATCCGGCGTATTAAGTTCTTCATCGTCCAGAAAGAATTCGTTCGAAACCGCTTCCAGCTCATCGCGGAAAGGCTCCAGGGGATGTCCGGTCAGGTAAAACCCGATGAACTCTTTTTCCTTTTCGAGTTTCATCTGGCTGTTCCATTCCTGAAGCGGCTCCAGCTCGGGCTCGTTCATGACCACCTGGCCGCCGGCTTCGCCGAAGAGACTGACCTGCGCCGCCTGTTTCTCATCCTGGTAACGCTGTCCGTATTTGAGCGCCTGATCGATGGCATAGTATTTCTGGCAGCGGTTCCCGTTCAGGGAGTCGAGGGCGCCGGCGTAGATCAGCGCTTCCAGCGTTTTGCGGTTGACCATGCGCAGGTCCACCCGGCTGGTCAGTTCAAAGATGGAGGCGAAAGGA
>CALMFL010000100.1 GCA_937862595.1 uncultured Fidelibacterota bacterium | reverse complement strand
CCGTTTGCGGATAAAAAACTTGGGGCAAGTTAAAACGTTGTCGATTTGTCGATCCCCTGCGCCAAGGCTTCGGAGATTAAAATGGGTTGATGTTAAGAAGCAATGATTCCACTGACTAAACCTCTAAACCTCTTAACTTCTTCTCTTTCTTCAATTGTCCTTTGTCAATTTTCAATTCTCAATTAAAAAAAAGAATTCCAATCGCACGCGCATTGCATTATATTTTAGCGCAGAGGAAACCGGCCGCCGGGCCGGTCACGGGTAAGGGCTTATTAAACAAAGGAATTACCATGTTAAAGGCAATATCACCTCTCGACAGCCGCTATTTTAAACGGGTCGAAGCGCTTGGCGATTACTTCTCGGAATATGCGCTCATGGGGGCGCGGGTCTGGGTGGAGCTGCAGTACCTGCTGGCCCTGGACAAGACGGGGATCTTCCCGGCGCTCGGCAAGCGCGACCTCAAACGGATCGAAAAAATGTCCCTTTCCTTCGATCAGAACGAGTATCTCAAGATCAAGGAGATCGAAGCGACGCTCAATCATGACGTCAAGGCCTGCGAGGTCTACCTCATCGACGAACTGAAATTGCGTCACCCCAATATGATCCATTTCGGACTGACCTCCGAAGACGTCAACAATATCGCTTATACCTTATTACTGAAAAAGTACCGCGAGGAACAGCAGCTGCCGCAGATTAAAAGCCTGCTGGACCTCCTTTCCGCGCGCATCGCCGAATGGAAGGCGCTGCCCTTCCCGGCGCGCACCCACGGCCAGATGGCCTCCCCGACCACGGCGGGAAAAGAACTGGCGGTCTTCGCCTCGCGCCTCCTGCGGCAGTACCGCGCCCTGAAATCCCTGCGCTTCCGGGCGAAATGCAACGGCGCCACGGGGAATTATTCCGCCTGGAACAGCGCGTCCCCGGCGGTCGACTGGATGCAGTTCGCAAAAAAATTCCTCGAAACGCTCGACCTGGACATGAATCCCGCCACCACGCAGATCGAGGACCACGATTCCTGGGCGGAGTATTTCTTTATGACGAACATGATCAGCACCGTCGTTCTGGACATGAACGAGGATATCTGGACCTATCTGATGCTGGGCTACCTGAAGCAGAAGGCGAATGCCGAAGAAGTGGGCTCCTCGACCATGCCCCACAAGGTCAACCCGATCAATTTCGAGAACAGCGAGGGGAATCTGGGCATCTCCCGGGCCCTGCTGGAACACTTTTCCTCAAAACTGCCCCGTTCCCGCCTGCAGCGCGACCTGTCGGACAGCACCGTGGAGCGGAATTTCGGCGTGGCGCTCGCCCATGCCTACCTGGGACTGAGCGAAACGATGACCGGATTGAAAAAACTGACCGTCAACGCCGAATTCTGCGAAAGCGAACTGAACGCCTATCCGGAACTGCTGGCGGAGCCCATTCAGACCATTCTGCGCCGGGAGGGATTCGAAAATCCCTACAACCTGATGAAAAACCTGACGCGCGGCAATACCCTGACGGTCGCGAACCTGAACAAGTTCATCGATTCCCTGAAGGTCTCGGAAAGCGTCCGGAAGGAACTGGCCGAACTGCGGACCTTCACCTACACCGGACTGGCGGAGAAGATCTGCGCCGAGGTGCTGAAAGATTTGAAAAAAGGATAATGACGTGAAGAAGAAAATAAAGATCGCCGTGATCGGGTCGGGAGGCAGGGAACATGCCCTGGCCTGGAAGCTCGGCAAGTCTCCGCAGGTTGAAGATCTCGTCCTGATCCCCGGGAACGGGGGGACGGGCCCCAATGCCGTCATCGACATCGCCGATATCGCGGCCCTTAAACGGTATTGCCTCGATGCCCGCGTCGAGCTCGTGGTGGTCGGTCCGGAAACGCCGCTTTGCGAAGGGATCGTCGACGCCTTCGACGGGACCGGCATCCGGGTTTTCGGTCCGGATAAAGCGGCGGCGCGCCTGGAAGGCTCCAAAATATATTCCAAGAAGTTCATGAAAAAATACGGCGTGGCGACGGCGGATTTCGCCGTTTTCGGCGGCGCGGACGATCCCGCTGAGATGATCGCAAGCCATAAGGGGAAGGTGGTCGTAAAGTACGACGGCCTGGCCGCGGGCAAGGGCGTCTACGTCTGCTCTTCCGAAGCGGAAGCCCGGGCGGCCGTGGCGGATATCCGGGCAAAATACGGGGACGACGCAAGCTACCTGATCGAAACGAAACTGCGGGGAGAGGAACTGTCCGTGATCGGCATTACCGACGGAAAGTCCATCAACTGCCTGCTGCCCTCCCAGGACCATAAGGCCGCCCTGGACGGCGACAAGGGTCCCAACACCGGCGGCATGGGCGCTTATTGCCCCGCGCCGGCCGCGACCGAAGCGGTCCTGGACGCGATCGACGAGAGGATCATCCTGCCCACGCTGAACGGGATCGAGGCGGAAGGGTTCCGCTACCGCGGCGCGATCTATTTCGGCATCATGCTGACCGAAACGGGTCCGCAGCTGCTGGAATACAACGTCCGCTTCGGCGACCCCGAGACCGAGGTCATCCTGCCCTCGCTGAAAAGCGACCTGCTGGAACTGATCCTGGCAACATTCGACGGCACGCTCGGGGACATTGAACCCGAATTCAGCGAAAACTATTTTGTCGACGTCGTCCTGGCTTCCGGAGGCTATCCGGGCCCGTGTGAAAAGAACAAGCTAATTACCGGGATCGCGGACCTGGCGGTGGACACGCTCTGCTTCCATGCCGGCACGAAACGGGAAGGGGAGGCCCTGCTCACCGCGGGCGGCCGCGTCCTGAACATCGTCTGCAGCGAC
>CALMFL010000099.1 GCA_937862595.1 uncultured Fidelibacterota bacterium | reverse complement strand
TTGGACGTTTCGGCCAGCAGCGGTCCGCCCTGATAGACGGAGGGGTCCAGCTCCTCGATGCCGTTGGGATAGGCGATCATAAAGCGCAGAATGCGTTCGGCGAGCGCGGGCGCAATGGCCCTGGCCGCCGCGGGCGCTTTTTCCAGTTTCCCGGACAGCGCTTTTTCAAATCCTTTGTATTCGTTCCGAAAGGTCGAGATCATGGTTTTAAGGACGGTCCCCGCTTTTTCTTCCGCTTCCGCGGGAAGGGCGATCAGCGCCTCGGCGTCGCGGGGGATCGCGTTGTGCGCGGTGCCGCCGTGCAGGGAAAGGATCCTGAGCGGGAAGGTGCCGGCCATTTCCCACAGGGTGCGCACCAGCAGCTTGTTGGCGTTCGCGCGGTGCCGGACGATATCGCCGCCGCTGTGGCCGCCCATGGCGCCGCCGACGCTAAGCTTGAAGAAGAGATGTTCCGCTTCGACGGGTGTATATTCCAGCGGGAACCATGTTTTGGTGTCCACGCCCCCGCAGCAGCCGATCGTAAAAACGCCCTCGTCTTCCGAATCGATGTTCAGAAGTATCTTTCCCTTCAGGGTGCCGGGCTTCAGCGAGGTCGCCCCGGTCAGCCCGGTCTCTTCATCCACCGTGAACAGCAGTTCCAGCGGGGGATGCGGGATCCCCAGTTCGACGACGGCAAGCGCGTACGCAAGGGCGATCCCGTTGTCGGCGCCCAGCGTCGTCCGGTCGGCTTTCAGCCAGTCGCCGTCATAGACGAAGGCGATGGGGTCCTTTTGGAAATCGTGGTCCGAGTCCTGGGTCTTTTCGCAGACCATGTCCATGTGGCCCTGCAGGACGACGACGGGACGGTCCTCGTATCCGGGCGTCGCCGGCACGCGCATCAGAACGTTCAGGACCTCGTCGGTCACGGTCTCGATGCCGCGTTCTTCGGCCCATGCCGTCAGCCAGGCGGAGATCCGCTCTTCGTGCTTGGACTGCCGCGGAACCTGTGAAATCTGCTTAAAAATGTCGAGAATTTTGATCGTGATCTGATCCATGGATACACCTGATTTTCATTGTCAAAAGATATAATAAGCGCGGGAGTATTACAATTGGAAAAAAATAAATTAAGCTCCGGAACGGTGCGGGACCGCCGCGGCGGAAAACGGCCTGCCGTCGGCGCCGCAGCACTTGTTTTGTGCTCTCCGCCCTTTCCGACGGCGGATCGGCGGAAGAGGTGCCGCCCGTCACATTTTCGTAAAATTTGTTTCAATTTGCACGTGCCTGTGCTATTTTTGTGTGCTTTGGAACGGGTCCGCAGAAACATGAGGAGAGGATCATGAGAATCGTCATTCTGGACAGCTATGAAAAAATGAGCGTCTTCACCGCGCGCTATATCGCGTCGCGCATCAACGGCTTCGGGGCAAGCCGGGAAAAGCCTTTCGTGCTCGGACTTCCGACCGGTTCGTCCCCCCTGGGGGTCTACCGCGAACTGATCGCGCTGCACCGCTCGGGACAGGTGTCCTTTAAGCATGTGGTCACCTTTAATATGGACGAATACATCGGGCTTCCCGAGAACCATCCGGAAAGCTATCACTATTTCATGCACCGTCATTTCTTCGATCATATCGATATCCCGAAAGAAAATATCCACATCCTGAACGGGAACGCTCCGGATCCGGAAGAAGAATGCCGCGCCTATGAAGAGGCGATCCGTTCCTTCGGCGGCATCCGGCTCTTTCTGGGGGGCATCGGGCCGGACGGGCACATCGCCTTCAACGAACCGGGCTCGTCCCTCACTTCCCGCACGCGGGTGAAATCGCTGACTTACGACACGATCCTGGCAAATTCGCGTTTTTTTGACAATGACGTGAACAAGGTGCCGAAACGTGCGTTAACGGTCGGCGTCGGGACGGTCATGGATGCCGGTGAGGTGGTCATTCTGGCGAACGGTTACAAAAAAGCCCGGGCCCTGCGACATGCCGTCGAAGAGGGCGTCAATCACATGTGGACCGTTTCCGCGCTCCAGCTCCATCCTCACGGCCTGATCGTCTGCGACGACGAGGCGACCCTGGAGCTGAAAGTGGGCACGGTGAACTATTTCAAGGATATCGAAAAGGACGCCATCGGATCGGTATAAAAAACAATTCGCCAAACTTATTAACTTTCTCCCCCTTTACGTGTCAACACATCGAACGAACAACAAAGGAACGTAATGAAAAAACTTGTATTTTCTCTTCTCGCAGCCCTGATGTCGGTCTCCGCTCCCGCAGCCACCCTTTCCGGCATGGTAAAAGACGTAAAGACCAATACGGTCCTTGAATTCGCCAATGTGGCGGTCCACCGGATAAGCGACGATGCCGTGATCACCGGAAGCATGTCCGGCGTGGACGGGACCTTCCGCATTTTCAATGTTCCGGCCGGGGAGTACTATCTCGTTGTCGGCTATATGGGCTATGAGGCGGAACGCGTTGACAATATCGTCCTGGACGAAGATTCCCGCACCCTGGACGTCGGGTCGGTCCTGCTGAAGCCCGTCACGCTCAAAATGGGCGACGTGCTGGTGGAGGCCGAAAAGCCCGCCGTCAGCTACAAGATAGACAAGCGCGTCGTAGACGCCTCGCAGTTCCTCAGCGCCCGGGGCGGCACCGCGATCGATATCCTGTAGAACGTCCCGTCCGTGGATGTGGACATCGAAGGGAACGTATCCCTGCGCGGCAGTTCCAGCTTCACCGTCATGATCGACGGACGGCCCTCGGTCCTCGAGCCGCAGGACGCTCTGGAAAGCATTCCCGCCGCGTCCATTGAGAACATCGAGATCATGACCAACGCATCCGCAAAATACGAAGCCGAAGGCGGCGCCGGGATCATCAATATCATCACCAAACGGGATCAGCGGATCGGGATCAACGGGATCGCGAATTTCAATATCGGCACCAACGACCTGGGTGGGAATGTCCTGCTCAACTATACGGGAAAGAAGATCAACGTCTTTATTTCCGGCGATTTCAGCCAGCGGAATTTTTCCGGCGAATCCTATGTGAACCGTACGCTTTTTTACCCCGATACAACCGCGGAATTCATCTCGGAAGGGACCCGGGAATTTGCGCGCGGCGGCTACGGCGTGCGGGCGGGGCTCGACTGGTTTATCAGTAAGAACGACATCCTCGGGATCAGCACCCGTTTCGGCCCGCGCTCCTCCACCGGGGCGTCGGCCACGGCCTACGAGGTGTCATACTTCAACCCCCTGGACGAATCGCTCTACAGCTCCTATGACTACATCAGCTACGAGAACAGCATCCGCGGCGGTTCCCGCTACAGCATCAATGCGGACTATACGCACAAATTCAACGGAAACGATGCCAAAACCGCGCCCGCCGGCGGCGCCCGGCCCGGGAAACCGGCGGCGGTGAACAACGGATCGAGCCGCGTGCATCAGATCAAACTGAACGCATCCTATTCGAACTGGGATATGGACGAGATCTCCGAGACCTACCTCGTGAACGACCTGCAGGACACGACCGAGGGCAAAAAGAACGAGGAGATCGGACCCTCGAACAGCATCCAGGCCAAGCTTGAGTATCAGCTGCCTCTCCGGGAATCGGACATGTTCGAAGCTGGCTTCGACGGCCGCTTCAACTGGCGCCAGGAAGGGATCAACGTTTACCATTACAATGCCGCGGCCCGGGATTTTGAACGTCAGGACCTCTACAGCCACCTGGTCGAATATCAGCAGAACGTGATCTCCCTGTACGCCCTGTATTCCGGCGAATACGGCCTTCTGGGATTCCAGCCCGCGGTCCGGGTGGAATACACCTACCGCTTTGTCGACAACCTCACCGAGGATTCCTCCTTCGTCGTGGACGACCTGCACATCTTCCCCACCCTGCACCTCTCCTATCAGCTGCCGAAGAACATCGAGCTGATGGGCAGCTACACCCGCCGCATCAACCGTCCCCGCGGCTGGCAGCTGGAACCCTTCACGACCTGGCAGGACGCCTATACCATCCGCCAGGGAAATCCGACGCTCAAACCCGAAATGTCGGACTCCTATGACGTCAGCGTGCAGAAACGCTTCGGGAAAAGCTTCGTTTCCCTCGACGCCTATTACAAACGGACGACGAACAAGATCGAACGCATCCAGACGGTGTACTCCGGCGACGTGATCATGAACACCTTCGAAAACGTCGGACTGGATCACTCTCTCGGCATCGAGGCCATGGCCAACATCAATTATTTCTCCTGGTGGATGATGAACCTGAGCGCCCGCCTGTATTTTTACCGGGTTGAGGGAACGCTTTACGACGAGCCCTTCAGCGAAAGCAGCCTGAACTACAGCGTCCGCATGCGCAACACCTTCGTGATCGCCAAAAACACCCGCATCCAGCTCGGACTGAATTACCGGAGCCGTTCGGCGACCGCCCAGGGCACGCATTCCGGCGGGTTCATGACCGACCTGGCCCTGCGCCAGGACCTTTTCGACGGACAGCTGAGTGCCTCGATCAACGTGCGCGACATCTTCGGGACCGGCTTTCACCAGAACACGACGACCGCTCCGACCTATGTGGTCTACTCCGAATTCTACCGCGACGCCCCGATGTTCTCCTTCAGCCTGTCGCTGAAGATCAACAATTACAAGGACAAGAAGAACGGCGAGAACGGCTCGGACGTGGATGAATTCCAGCGCTCGGACATGAATACCGGCGAAGATTTCTGATCCGGCGTGAATAAAAAAATCACTGATAACGAAAAAAGGCGGTCTCCCGCCTTTTTTTATGCTTTGCCTTTTCCCTTATTTCAGGGGAGCGAAGATCATCGGATTGTCCAGAATATGCTGGACGCCCAGTTTCCCAACATGGTTGATCACGTCCTTTGCCCGGATGAACTGGTTCAGGCGGTATTCGCTGAAGTTCTCGTCTTCCGGATCAAAGCTGTTGATCATCACGACGCCGGTCTCGTGAATGAACTGCCGGTCGCCGAGGTAGAGCCCGACATGGGTGATCCGTTCACTGCCGTCTTCCCGGTACCCGCCGAAAAAGACCAGGTCGCCGGGCTTGATCTTGTCGATCTCGTCCTTCCCTTCCGCAACGGTCTTGCCGACCAGCGCCTGCTGGGACGCGTCGCGCGGCAGATAGATGCCGTGCATGAGCATCACGATGCGGACAAATCCCGAACAATCCAGCATCTTGGTGGACGTGCCGCCCCAGAGATAGGAACGCCCCATAAAGCTTTTTGCCAGGGAAATGATCGTATCCGCTTTCGGCTTCGCCCGGTAGCTCCAGAATTCGAGATGTTCGCAGGCCGAACGTTCGACATAGCCCGTACGGCCGTCCGGATAGGCGACCTTGACAAACCCTTCCCTGATATCTAGCGCCCTGAGAATGCTTGACGCGGTGATATCGCCGACGCGGGCCGAGCCGGTCGACGGATAATTATAGATGAACCCGGCGTCGTCCGTAAAAATGATCCTTTCGGAAATGATCCAGGAATTGAATTCCGCGGCGGTCATGAGCACAAAGGCGTCTTCTTCCATCCAGCCGAGGTAGCCGTCAGGGGTCTGGACGTAAAATTGTCCGCGCTGTTTTTTGTATACCCGGAGGGGCGTGCCCAGGACGGCCTGCGTGGCCATTTCGGCGCGTGCCGAGGGTTCCACCCGCATATTGGCGACCGAGCGGTTGACCACGCCGTATTTTTTTCCCATGAGCTCGGACGAGGGCAGAACGCTGATATCGTTGACCACGGCATAGCCCTCGGCTTCCAGGGCGGCAACCAGGTCGTTCATGCCCGCGGCGCTGTTCATTTCACCGCGGAGCGTGACCGTCTTTCCCTTTCGTTCATAGTCCACGTCAAAGATGTTCACCCGCCGGTCCGGGCAGACCGCCTGACGGGTCTCGTCGATAAAGGCGTCCACCGGGCGGAGCGACGTTCCGGCGCAGGAGACCAGGAGAAGCGACGCGAGGATCAGTAAGCTTATTTTTTTCATCTGCATTCCTTATGGTTTAACAGGAAAATATAATAAATACGGCCCGATATGAAAACAAAAATGGGGATTCTTGAAGCGGAGGTCCGTTTTGCGGCCTACGGCTGCGCGGGACTTTGCCGGCCGAGGGAAAATTTCCGGCGGAAAGCCCGGTAAAGCACGCACAGGGCTGTGCTCCGTGAAGGCTTCCGAAGGGCCTGAAATTTTTATCTTGCATAGTGAAAAACTTACGCTTATCTTTTCGAAAATTTGAAGAAGAGGTACGAATTGAGCTCATTTAATGAATTACTATGTCCCAAATGCGGTGAACCGCTGAATAAAGAGTCCCTGAGGGAGCGCCTGTATTGCCCGCACTGCAGGACGAACCTGAAAAATGACGAATATATCGATTTCCTTGAATATATCGTCGAGCAGGGAATTGTGGATAATGTCGACTTCTTCGACGCCTCGCTTTTCGGGAACGACTTCCTGAAATACGAAACGAACGAGATGGACGACGAACACGACATTACCGACACCGAGAACGACAATCCCCATGATTTTCTCGATGACAACATGATCTCGATCGAAGACGAATTTATCGCCGAGATCGAGAACAACCAGTCCGCCCACGACGATTTTACCATCTTCGACGTGGATGAAGAAGAAGACGATGATGAAGAATGAGAAAGAGGCTCCCAAGCGCATTGAGATCAACATCAATGAAAAGACCGCGCAGGGGGTATATGCCAATCTCCAGATCGTGACCCACAGTCCGAGCGAATTCATTCTTGATTTCTGCCAGCTGCTTCCGGGACTTCCCAAGGCGAACGTCATCTCGCGCCTGATCCTGTCCCCTCAGCACGCCAAGGCCCTGATGAAAACCCTCGAGACCAATATTGCGCGTTATGAACAGCACTTCGGGCAGATCCGGGAAATTACGGACGCCGGACAGCCGAACCTGAATTTTGACCCCGGCCAGGAAAAAGAGATCAACTAGTTCATCATTCGATTTCGGAACAGCTATTGACCCGCCGCACCTTGCTGCGGGTTTTTACATTCTGGAGGGTTTTTAC
>CALMFL010000098.1 GCA_937862595.1 uncultured Fidelibacterota bacterium | reverse complement strand
ACAAGGACGGTCTCGTCGAAAAACAGCTGGAAGAATTTTCCCTGACCCCGATCGCCTATGCCGCGATCAGCGAGATATCGGGCGGACAGCTTCAGCGGGTCCTGCTGGCCCGGGCGCTTATTCAGAACCCCAAGATCCTCTTTCTCGACGAACCCACGACCTTCATCGACCCGGAATCGCGCGGGAATCTTTCGCTTATCCTGCAGAAACTGAACAAGACCCTCGCCATCGTCATGATCACCCATGACACCTCGGCCATTGACGACCATGTCAAGAACATCGCCTGCATCAATCAGAACCTGTATTATCACGGCAAGGACGAACCCCTCGAATCGTCCCTGGTCAAGGTCTACGGCTGTCCGATCGAACTGATCGGCCACGGCATGCCGCACCGTGTCCTGAAGGAGCACGAATGAGCATCCTGAACTATGAATTCGTCAGAAACGCGCTTTGGGCGGGCTTGCTGCTGAGCGTAACGTCCGGGATCATCGGCTCCCTGATCGTGGTCAAACGCGACACCTTCCTGATCGGGGGCATCAGCCACGCGTCCTTCGGCGGGCTCGGGCTGTTCTATTTTCTGGGACTTAACCCCATTCTGGGCGCATTTACCGTTGCGGTCCTCTCCGGAAGCGTGATCGGACTAACCCCGGAGCGAAAGCTTAACACGAACAACGCCCTGATCGGCGTTCTGTGGGCTTTCGGAATGTCCATCGGGATCATTTTCATCACCCTTACCCCGGGTTTTGCGCCCAACCTGCTGACCTATCTTTTCGGCGACATCCTGACGGTGCGCAGCGCCGACATTCTGAACATCCTGATCTATAATATTGTCCTGCTCATCACCGTATTCCTGTTTTACAAACCCTTGATCGTCTTTCTGTTCGATAAGGAGTTCGCCGCACTGCACGGGATCAGGGTGAAGCTTTACCGGTATTTCTTCTATCTTTTCATTTCCGTTGCGATCGTGCTCATGATCCGGAGCGTCGGCATTATCCTGGTCCTCGCTCTTTTCACCATCCCTCCCCTGATCGCGCTTCCCTTCGCCAAACGGCTTCCCGTGATCATGCTGTATTCCGTGATCGTATGTCTGGTCATTTTTATGGGCGGTTTTTTTATCGCCTACTATACCAACCTGCCGACAGGTCCCGTCATCATTATGACTGGCACGCTGCTGATGCTGATCGTCAG
>CALMFL010000097.1 GCA_937862595.1 uncultured Fidelibacterota bacterium | reverse complement strand
TACGGCGACCACCGAGATCTACACTCTTTCCCTACACGACGCTTCTTCCGATCTGCTATAATTCCATGTTCAGCGTGTAACGCAGGGTCGTGTTCATATACCGGTGCCGCATGAGGGACATGTCCAGATCGAAAGACCGGGACTTAAAGACAAAATGTATCCCCAGGCCGGCGGTGAGATTCTCGTATTCGTAACCGAATTTATAGCCTCCGCGGAGGATCAGAAGATTGGCAATGCGCGATTCAACGCCGATATTGATATGTTCGCTCATGTCGTTGGGATGGACCGCTTCGATATTGAGGCTGACATAGGTCGGATCGTCAAGGGAACCGTAAGGTTCGAAGGAGATCCCCAGGGTCATCTGCTGGGGCATCTTGAATTTTTCGTTCACGTACTGTGTCTCGAGGCCGAAATTCTTAAGGAACGCGCCGATCCGCAGCGATGAAAAGGTCGTTTGATAGAAAAAGCCCATGTCCACAAGCAGGTTTTGGGCATGATATTCGGCGATGAATTCGCGAACGTATTTAAGGTTCGCGCCGACGGTGAACTTGTCGGTCATTTGCCGCGCATAGCTGAGTCCCAAAGCGTAGGCGCCCGCCTGGAACGTGCCGAGGGTCATATAAATATTATTCTCATCCCCGGTGAAGCTGTTCACCTCTTCGGGGGCGAAAAAGCGCGTCCGCTCCATCTCGCCGAAATCAAAAAGGTTCATAAAAACCCCCAGGGAGCCCAGGGTCGGGATCTTTCTTACATAAGAAGCCGCGTGGTGCCCCGTTCCCATGTACCATTGACCGTAGGTTGCCGAAAAAGCATTGGTCATTCGGGTGTGAGCGATCAGCGCCGGGTTAATGAACATGCCGTCCGCCTGGCCGTTCGGGGATGAGATGCCGGTTTCCCCCATGGCCGTATAACGGGCGCTGACGGGCAGGTTCAGAAATACAAAGCCGGTGGTGCCGGTCTTTTGGAATTCTTCCGCAAAGAGAGAAACCGCACAGAGCACTGCGAGTGCGAGGATCGCTTTACATGTGGTTTTGATGTTTGGTCTCGTTCTTTGCATGCTCTTCCTAATTCACGATGGCGAACTTGCCCCGCGTCTGCCGGCCGTCGGGGGTTTCGATATGATAAAAATACAGGCCGCTCTTGATATACTGGCCGTAATCGCTGATCTGGTTCCAGGAGACGCTCCCCGAGGCGGGATCGTGATGTTCCAGGGTCTTCACATGATCGCCCCGCAGGGTAAAGATACGGATCGTACAGGATTCCGGAAGGTTCACGAACTGGATCTTCTTGGTGTCGCCCGCGAACGACAGTCCGGAATTCAGGTAAAAGGGATTCGGCACAACGGCCACGCGCGAAAGTCCGTCTTCCGCGGATACCGGCCGCTGGGTCGTAAAGAAAGGCTGCCGCGTACGGTTTGCATACAGGGAGCTTTCCAGGGGCGGAACGGGGACGGAAGGATCCTTTGCCCAGGCGGCATGGCCTTCGTCATAGCTGGTGACGGCGTAATAATAACCGTAGCCCATGGCAACGAAGAAATCGCTGAGCTCGTACCGTTCCTCCAGGGTGTTCCAGTAACGGGGGTCTTTGACCGGAATGTCCGCGATCTGCTTCCAGGGTCCCATCGGGTAGGTGCCGCTGCGGTAGATGCGGTACCCCGCAATATCCACAACGCCGTGCTGAGGATCGGGAATGCTTTCGACGGAATCGCCGAAGGCAATGAGATTCCCGACCTTTCCGCTGGAATCGATGGCCGTGACCGTAAAGACGGGTCCGGGCGGCGGCACCGGTACGCTAAGTCCGTGTTCGTAATTGAAGGTCACCCGCGCTTCCAGGTAGTACATGGCGGAATCAGCCAGGGCTCGGACACTGTCTTTATCCTCGATCGGCAGGGTTCTGCTGGTTGTGAAATCCGCCCCGCCG
>CALMFL010000096.1 GCA_937862595.1 uncultured Fidelibacterota bacterium | reverse complement strand
CATTCCGGACACCTTCAGGTCAATGCCGACCCCCAGGGTCAGGCCGTTCTCGCGTTCTTCCCTGAACAGCGCCTGATAGCCTGCGCGGATGCTGACAATGTCCGCGATGCGCAGGTCCGCGCCCAGGTTCAGGGTTTGCGCGTCATTCGTGGGGCGCATCACATCGCCTGCAAGGATCAGTTTGGTAAATCCCCGGTCGATCACGGGCATGGAAGCCCCGATCACATAGCTGAGGGGGATCGCCCAGATATCGGTTTTCAGGTAGGAAACGATATTTTCGTTGTTGCCCTGACTTTCCTCATCCAGGTCCACCTGGACCAGCAGGTCACGCCCGCGCATTTCGAGCGTTCCGCCGAAATTCCGGATGCTGGCGCCGATCTGCAGGCCGCTGAACTGCGTGATAAAAAGCAGTCCGAGGTCCAGCGCCACGGTGGACGCCGTTTCATTGTATATCTGCTGCTGAATGTATTTTACCGAACCGCCGATCGAGAAGCGGTCCGTCATGTTCCGGGCGTAGCTCAGGGCCATGGCCAGGTCGCTGGCCTGCCAGTACTCGCCGGTGCCTTCCGGATTCTCCACCGTGGTCACTTTTTCCCAGTCGCCGTAATGCAGGCTGTTCAGACTGACGCCGATCGCGTCGCTGGGGGTGATCATATACTGCGCGCCGAACCAGGTGTGCCGGGCGTCCACGAAGTAATTGGTGATGCTGGTGTAGACGTCGCTGCGTCCGGTGCGCGAGATCGCCCCGGGATTCCAGAAGAGGGCGGTGGCATCGTCCGCGACGGCAGTGAACGCGCCGCCCATGCTCGCGGCTTTCCCGCCGATGGGGATGTTCAGGAAATCCGCAGCGGTGGTACCCACCTTGTCCTGGGCGAACAGGGCGGAAACCGCCAGTAAGAGCGCGAGCATGCCGCAAAAAGATCGCTTCATGGTAGTTGTCCTGTTAGTTGTCATTTGATCACCCCGACCTTTCCGGATTTCTTTCCGACGGAGGACTCGATCACATAGAAATAGATCCCGAACGCCACATCCAGGTTCTCCCGTGATTTCAGGTCCCAGGCCAGGGTCCCGTTGTGGATATCGCCTTCGTGGTTCAGTGTCCTGACCAGCGAACCGGATGCGGTAAAGATATACACTTTGGCATCCGCGGGCAGTTTCCGGAACTCGATCCGGCGTTCCCCGCGCCCGGACGTCACCGCCGGGGGCAAGGGCGCTTCCATATTGTTCGCGACGATGTAGGGGTTCGGCACGACCTGGATGTCTTCCAGGGAGCTTGCGGCAAGATCTTCATCCACCTCCGGGGGCTCCGTCGTAAATTCGAACACGTCCCCCTTTCTGAAGGGTTTTTTTGTAACAATATTCAGCACATCGCCCTCCCGGAAACGCGCCCGCACGCCCTGGTTCCGGAAATTGATGACCCAGGAATAGTAGGCGTCCGAGGAATCGGTATCGCCCGGCAAATAGAAGAAAGTGCTCAGCATGGCGCCGTTGGACAGTTCATAGATATTGGCGCTGTTCTTGATGCCGCCGGAGAAGATGAAGGGGACGGCTTGTGAATCCGTAACGTTGAAGAGGTAAAAATTGGTCTTCACCGCTTTCGGACGCAGAAAGACGGGCAGGGTCGAATAGATCTTATCGATCAGGTCCGCCGGCGTTTCGTATCCCGCGACCGTCGAATCGGTAAAGCGGATCTCATAATCCGCGGGATAGGCGATCCCGCTCAGGGTCTTCGATCCGAACGAAGAGGTGAAAGCGCGCATCGAGAAATCCATCGAGCGCCCGTCCGCATCCCAGGTAGTGGCGGTTTCGTCCTTCTGGATCGACCAGTCGTTGGAAAAATCCAGCTGGATCCCGTCGAAGATATCCGAATCTTTTGTCTCGTCCTCATAGGGGGAACCGGAGATATTCGGACTTTCAAATACGGGATAATACTGATAGTTCATCACATAGTTACCCG
>CALMFL010000095.1 GCA_937862595.1 uncultured Fidelibacterota bacterium | reverse complement strand
CCATTATCTCACCTCCGAAAATTATGCGGATCCGGGCACCCGCGAAAAGATGCTGAAAGAGCTCCGCGACACCGGGAAGGTGGAAAATTTCGAAGCCCGTTTTTGCCGCAAGGACGGCTCCGTCTTCTGGGCTCAGTACTCCGCCCGGATCTATAAGGACCGCGGCTGGATCGAGGGCGTTGCCCAGGACATTACGGAACGGAAAAATGCCGAGGAGCGGCTTGCCCACTCGCACGATCTTCTCCGATATATCGTGGAACATGCCAACAGCGCGGTCGCCGTCCATGACCGGGATCTGCGCTATGTCTATGTCAGCAAGCAATACCTGGACCAATACAAGATCCAGGAAAAAAACATTATCGGAAAACATCACTACGACGTCTTCCCCGACCTGCCCCAAAAATGGCGGGACATCCACCAAAAAGTGTTAAAAGGCGAAATTGCTTCCGCTGACCGGGACCCCTATTACCGGGACGACGGATCGGTGGAGTGGACCCGCTGGGAATGCCGGCCCTGGTTCGAGAACGACGGCTCCGTCGGCGGCATCATCGTCTATACCGCCGTCATTACAGAGGACGTCCTTCGCGAGCAGTCCTTAAAAGAAAGCGAGGAAAAATACCGCCTGATCGTGGAAAACGCGAACGACGGGATCGAGATCACGCAGCAGGACAAGATCATTTTTTCCAATCAGCGCTTTGCCGACATACTGGGATATGAGGTTGCGGAATTAAAGGATATTTCCTTCAGCCAAATCTTTACGGAGAAAGCGACCCGGGAACTTCGTGAACGCCAACAACGGCGCAAAAAGGGATTGCCCGATGCTCATCAGTACGAAACCACCTTCCGGAAGAGGGACGGCGGCGAGGTCGACGTCAGCGTCAATTTTGAGATCATCGATTACCTGGGCAAACCCGCCACCTTCGCCATTATCCGGGACATCACCGAACAAAAACAGGCCGATGCGCGGTTGAGGGCCAGCGAAGAAAAGTACCGCCATTTGTTCGAGTCGATGGACCAGGGCGTGGTTTACCAGAATGAAAAAGGGGAGATCGTTTCCGCCAATCCCGCCGCTGAGCATATCCTGGGACTGAGCCTGGACCAGATGAAAGGCACAAGCTCCTTTGACCCGGGATGGAAAGCCGTTGATGAAGATAAGAACGAACTGCCCGGGGAGCGGCACCCGGCCATGATCGCCCTGCGGACGGGAAAAAAAGTACAGAACTTCATTCAGGGCATCTACAATCCCAAAAACAAGGATTATGTCTGGATCATCGTGAACTCAACCCCGCTCTTTAATGGCAAAGAAAAAAAACCTTACGGTGTGTATTCCACGTTCCTGGATATCACGGATCGCATCCGGACGGAAGAAGAACTGGGACACAGCGAGAAAAAACTGAAATCACTGTTCGAGAACATGACCGAAGGATTCGCACTGCATAAGATTATTACGGACAATGACGGCAAACCGGTCAATTACGTTTTTCTCGAGGTCAACCCGGCGTTTGAAAAGCTGACCGGCCTGTCAAAGGAAAAGATCCTCGGCAAGGCGGTCACGGAGGTTCTGCCCGGAATTGAAAAAGATCCCGCGGACTGGATCGGGAAATACGGCCGGGTGGCGCTCAATAACACGACCCTTGTCTTTGAGGATTTTTCCGAAGCGCTTGGGAAATGGTATATTATCTCGGCCTTTTCACCGCAAAAGGATCATTTTGCCACCACGATCATCGATATTACGGAAAAGAAGAACGCCGAGACCGAACTCCTGAATCTGAAAAACGAGCTTGAACTGCGGGTTGAAGATCAAACGCGGGAACTGAAAGAAAGGCTGGATGAGCTGGAACGCTTCCGCGACGCCACCATCGACCGGGAATTCCGCATGAAGGAGTTGCGCGACGAGATCGCACTGCTTAAGGCACAATTATCCAAAGGTTGAAACCATGTCTACTTTTAAGGTATTCCCTACGCATTTTCGGCAGATCGGCATTCTGGCATTCGTTCTGATGCTGGCCTTTCCCTTCTCCCTTCGGGCCGGGACCGGGGTTTCCGTTGGTATTTATCAGAACGAGCCGAAACTATTCCTGAACGAGCGGGGAGCTCCCTCCGGGATCTTTGCCGACCTGCTGAATGAGATCGCAAAACACGAGAACTGGGACCTGCGCTATGTCCCGGGGACCTGGGATGAATGTCTTCGTCATCTGAAAGACGGTACCATCGACCTGCTTCCCGACATGGCCCTTTCCCTGCCCCGCGTTGAGGAGTTCGACTTCAATAAGACCCCGGTCATCGACAGCTGGTCCGGCGTTTATGCCGGCCCGCATCAACGGATCTTTCGCCTTTCAGACCTTTCCGGCATGCGGATTTCCCTTGTGACCGGCTCCATGCAGGAAAAAACGCTCCGGCAATTGATGAACGGGTTCGGCTATACCTATACGATGATCCCGGCAGCTTCCTTTGAAAGCGCCTTCTCTCTGGTCAGGAACGGCCTCGCGGACGCCGCCGTTGCCAATCATCTGTTCGGGGAAACGCATTTCCGGGCTTACGGCCTGACGAAAACCCTGATCGTTTTTAATCCCGTTTCTCTTTATTTTGCCGTCAGAAAAGGCGAAAACGCCGATCTCCTCAACACGGTCGACCGTTATCTGGACCGCTGGGTCCGGGAGCCGAATTCCTTTTACTACCGGACGATCTCGGCCTATCTTGAGGTAACGGAGCCTGAGCATGCCCATCGCCTGCTCTGGTTCACTGTCATTGTATCCGGCATTCTGCTGACAGCCGCCGTATTCCTTCTCCTGTTCTTCCGAAAAAAGAACGTCCTCGGCAGCGAGACCCTTTTTGAAACGAACCGCCAGCTCCGCTATGAAAAGGATAAATTCCTCAGTTACATCGAACACGCGCCCATGGCCGTGCTTGTTACGGATAAATTCGGCAGGTATGTCGAAGTCAACGAAGCCGCCTGCAACATGACCGGCTACGGCCGGAACAAGCTGATCGGCATGAGCATTCCCGACCTGATCCCGGCCGAAGAGCACGCCGCCGCCCTGGCGCATTTCGGCCGGGTGACAAGCGAAGGAAAGGCCTCGGGCATGTATAGCTT
>CALMFL010000094.1 GCA_937862595.1 uncultured Fidelibacterota bacterium | reverse complement strand
TCGCTGATCGCGGCATACGCGATCGGGGTCAGGGCAAATTCTTCCAGCTGTTTTTCGACGAGACCGTCCCTGTCTAGAATGCGGTTCCTGAAGGGATGATAGGAAGCGATGAGCCCGCTTTCAATGAATTCATGCACACGGATCGGCATTTGCTTGTCAAAGGTGGTGAACTGGGGGACGTAGCCGAAATCCCGGGTGCCCATGCCGTGGTAGCGGATCGTCCCGTGATCCGGTTTTAAAAGACCGAGCATGCATTTCAGGAGCGTGGTCTTTCCGCCGCCGTTCGGACCCATGATGACGAGATAGTCTTTGTCAAGAACGGGAAGGGAAATGTTCGTCAGGACGGGATGCTTTCCGTCGAATGAAAAATGCAGGTGCTTGACTTCCAGGAGAACCGGCGTATTCATAGTCCCTCGGTTTCTTTATAGAACAAACCCGGCATTTTCAGCCGGGTTTATATAAAAACACGGGTTCCGGCAGGTGTCCCGGCCGGAAACTGTCAGGCTTTCTTTTCTTCTTTTTCCTTGAACTTGTGTTCCCAGGCGATCAGGATAGGCGCGGCGACGAACATCGAGGAATAGGTTCCGACGATCACGCCGACGACCATGGCGATCGAGAAGCCGAACAATACCTGTCCGCCGAAGATCGCGAGGATCAGGACGACCATGAAGGTGGTCAGAGAGGTAATGACCGTACGGGACAGGGATTGATTGATGCTCAGATTGATCACGTCCTTTAAGGGTTTGCCTTTGTGAACCTTGATGTTCTCCCGGATCCGGTCATAGACCACGATCGTGTCGTTCAGGGAATACCCCACAATGGTCAGGAAGGCCGCGAGCACCGGCATGGAAATTTCCCATTGGAAGAAGGAGAAGAAGGCAAAGGTGACCAGGACGTCGTGCGCCAGGGCGATCACGGCGCCGACCGCGAATTTGAACTCGAAACGGACGGTAATGTAGATCAGCACCAGGATCAGCGCGATCAGGATGGCCTTGAAGGAATTGCTGCGCATTTCATGTCCGATCTTCGGGCCGATCTTATCGACCTGAAGCAGGGTATAATCCATCGTCCCGAGAACCGATTTCAGGACCTCATCGGTATCCACGGATTCGCTTGCATTGATCGTGATCATGTATTCGTTCACGCCGCTGCTCTTGATCTCGGGAATGCCGAAGTCCGTTACGGTGAATTTGGCCCGGAGTTCTTCTGCGGTGACGGGCGTGTTGAATTTGATCTGCATTTTCGCGCCGCCCTCAAAATCGATGCCGAAATTGAGTCCCTGCAAAAAGAGAGAAACGACGCCCGCGAGAATGACCACGACCGAAACGATGAACGCAAGACGGCGTTTATCGACAATATTGTAATTCGCTTTCTTGAAGATTTGTAGCACCATAACCTCCTATATGCTGAGCTTATTTAAGGGTTTTTTGCCGTGCGTGAACGATACGAAGATCGTGCGTGAAATGAAGTATCCGGAAACAAAGTTGAAGATGATACCCCAGAACAGAACAACGGCAAATCCGCGGATGGGACCCGAACCGTACTGCCACAGCACCAGTGCCGTGATCAGCGTGGTCAGGTTGGCATCCATGATCGTGATCAGGGCCCGCGAGTAGCCGTTTTCAACGGAAGAACGCACGGTCTTGCCTTTCAGGTACTCTTCACGGATGCGCTCGAAAATAAGCACATTGGCATCCACCGCCATGCCCATGGTCAGCACAAGTCCCGCAATGCCGGGAAGCGTCAGGGTCGCCCGCAGGGAGGCAAGAATGGATAACACAAAGAAAATATTCAGGATCAGGGTGACAATGGCGATGATGCCGGCTCCCTGATAGTAGATAATGATGAACAGAGCGACAAGGGCCAGGCCGATCAGGGCGCTCTTTACGCCGCGCTGAACGGAATCGGCGCCGAGGGAAGCCCCCACGGTGCGCTCTTCGATGATGTCGATGGGCGCGGGAAGGGCGCCGGCTTTCAGGACGATCTCAATGTCCTGCGCTTCCTGAAGATTTGCGAACCCTTCGATCAGGGTGCGGCCGTTCGGGATCTTGTTCTCGATCCGCGGGGCCATTTGAACCTTATTGTCAAGGACGATGGCAAGGCGTTTGTCCACATTGGCGCCCGTCAGGCGCGCCCAGGTCTTGGTGCCCTCGGCATCCATGCGGACGTTGACGATCGGCTGTCCCATTTTCTCGCTGGAAACGCTTCCCAGCTCGGCTTTGGCTTCCTTGACCGTTTCACCGGTTAGGCCGGCTTCACGGTTCACAAAATAAAGCGTGTAGAACGCGACCGACTTGCCTTCGGTGGTCTGCATCGACTGCGTTTTACCCGAGAAAAGGATCCTCAGGTCGTTCGGCAGGATGCGCACGACCTCGGGGTCGTTCAGGATCTTGTTCACGGCGTAGTAATTCTCGGCGGGGACGCCGATGTCCCAGCCCAGGTTCCGCAGCAGCGCGCTGAAGGGTTTGTCAAGCGCAAGGTTCTCGTCCACGAGGACGGAAGAATCGCTGGCGGTCCCGTCTTCTTCAAGTCCGAGCAGTTCGCTCACGGAGATCTCTTTGTCCGAGCTTTTTTTATTGGAAACCACCGCGGTGTCAAGGGCGCTGATGTCGCCCGGCGTGATCCGCTTGACGGCGGCATCGATGCGGTTGATAATATCCTGTGTGTAGTCGGCATCTTTCAGCAGCACGAACTCGAGCAGTGCGGTATTGTGAATGATGTCTTTCGCACGCTGGGGGTCGTCAATGCCCGCCAGTTCGACGATAATGCGCTTGTTCCCGACCAGCTGGATCACCGGTTCGGCGACGCCGAACTGGTCGATACGGTTCCGGATGATCTCTTCGGCGCGGACGACCGCCTGTTCACATTCTTTCCGGAGGTTCTCCACAACGGACCGGTTGTCGGTCTTGCGGTCTTCCGAGGGGAAGTAACGGCTTAATCGCAGACTGTCGGCGTTGGCGGTCTCCAGCATCATGTCAAGATAATCCTCTTCCGGATCCTGGGCGTAAAGCGCGTCCACCTTTTCCATGTAATCGTAATAGGCTCTGGACTGATGGTCCGCGATCTTTCTGACGAATTGCGGGACATTGACCTCAAGGATCAGATGCATGCCGCCCTGAAGGTCCAGACCGCGTTTAATGATCCTGGATTCCAGGTCGACCAGCTTTCCTTCTTCTTCCAGCACCGTTTTTTCTTTGTCACTTAAGCGCTCATACTGCAATGTGGGTATCAGGGAATACACCGCCCAACCCAGGACCACAGCTATAATGAGATAACGCCATATAAGGTTTTTAGACATACCGGATCTAACCTCCATATTCTGTTTCAATATCATCCTGCCGCTTTAAGCAGAATTACGTTTTTCATGATAAATAGCAAAGCTGTCAAATTTAACGGATGAAAGAAGAAAAACCAATAAATTAATTGAAAATCAACGCCTGCGCGCACGCTGAACGGCGATAAATAAAATGTTAGACCGGCGGGCAAAAAAACCGTACATTCCCTGCAGCACAGCATAGGGGAAACTACAATGAACAAAGAGAAAATTACGATCGCCGTCGATGCCATGGGCGGAGACCACGCGCCGCGCATCACGGTCGAGGGCGTTTGCCTCGCGCTGGCGGAGGATCCGCGGGTCCGTATCCTGCTGATCGGCGATGAGCAAAAGATCAGGACCGAACTGAAAGAACATGCCGGTTTCGGGGAGCGGATCACGCTCGTGCACACGCCGGACGAGATCACCATGGAAGATCATCCCAAAGAGGCGATCCTTCAGAAGCCCAATGCGTCTGTCCTGCTGGCCGCACGGCTGCTGAGCGAAGGAAAAGCCGATGCCATGGTCTCCGCCGGAAGCACCGGGGCCGTCATCCTGTCCGCGGCAACCCATATCCGGCGCATTCCCGGCGTGAACCGGACAGCCCTGGGTACGGTCTTCCCGACGCTCAACGAACGGCAGCGCCCCGGGATATTTTCCCTGATGATGGACATCGGAGCGAACGTGAGCAATTCGGCGGACGACCTGGTGCATTTTGCCTATATGGGGACCAGCTATGCGAAAAAGATCCTTCGCATTGCCGAACCGACCGTGGGATTGCTGAACATCGGCGCGGAGGAACATAAAGGCAACGAGACCATGAAACAGGCCTACCGGCTCCTTTCCTCGCGGCCCGATATCGAGTTTATCGGCAATATCGAGGGAAATGACCTGATCAAGGGGAAAGCCGACATTATCGTAAGCGAGGGGATGACGGGGAATATCGCCATCAAGACCATGGAGGGCACCTCGGAAGCCGTTAAAAAGATCGCAAAAATGGCCATGAAGGGAAAACTGATCTGGAAGATCGGACTGCTCTGTCTTTCGGGCGGCATCAAAAAGCTCATGAAGGTCGCCAGCTACGAGGAATACGGCGGCGCGCCGATCTTCGGGTTCGACAAGCTCGTGATCAAAAGCCACGGGCGCTCCTCGGCCTATGCCTTCAAGAACGGGATCCGGGCGGCCGTCCGGGCCGTTGAGGATGATATGATACCCGCCATGCGGGAAGCGATCGCTCATTTTGAAGCTGAAAAAACGAAAACCGTTACCTGAAAAAAATATAAAAAATGTTTGACTCCCCGGGAGCTTTTTTGATAGAACTTGAGCGATTTCACCGAATTGACGATGAATAATTTATACCCCGAATATTTAGCGGGGTTTTTGTTGAAAATATGAGCTGGCAGGACAAGTTTATTCACCGGAAAATTCATGAAAAATCGCGAAAAATAAACCAAAAAAGCCAAATCTCATGTTTACTTTTGTAAAACAATTGCTGTAAATTAGATGTTAATTAAGATGTAATTCTTGTGACTAAACAAGATGGGAAAGTCCCCCGCGCCGATCCTTGGGCGCCCGGGAGTCAAACGGAAACAAAGAACCAAAGAATGAATTTGTTAGCGATAAGGAGGATAAATTCATGACAAAGCAAGCGTTTTTGGAAGGTGTGGCTGCAAAAAACCCCGGTCAGCCCGAGTTTTTGCAGGCGGTGAAAGAAGTGGTTGGATGTGTATGGGATGTTTACGAAAAGAATCCCATGTTCCAGAATGCGAATATCCTGGAACGGCTGGTAGAACCGGAACGGACGATCATGTTCAGGGTCCCGTGGGTCAATGATGCCGGCGAGGTCAAGGTCAACCGGGGATACCGGGTCGAATTCAACAGTGCGATCGGTCCCTATAAAGGCGGCTTGCGTTTTCATCCCAGCGTGAATCTATCCATCCTGAAATTTTTAGGGTTTGAACAGATATTCAAGAATGCCCTGACCACCCTGCCCATGGGCGGCGGGAAAGGCGGTTCCGACTTTGATGCGAAAGGGAAGACCGATGATGAGATCATGCGGTTCTGCCAGAGCTTTATGACCGAACTGCAGCGCCATATCGGAAGCCGTACGGATGTTCCGGCCGGCGATATCGGTGTCGGCGCCCGGGAGATCGGCTATCTTTTCGGACAATACAAACGCATCCGCAACGAATTCACCGGGGTTCTTACCGGGAAGGGATTGAACTGGGGCGGAAGCCTGGTCCGTCCGGAAGCGACCGGATACGGCGTGGTCTATTTTGCGAATGAAATGCTCAAGAATATCGGGCAAAGCTTTGAAGGCAAAAAGGTCGCGATCTCCGGTTTCGGAAATGTGGCCTGGGGCGCAGCGATCAAGGTCAACGAATTCGGCGGAAAAGTGGTGACCCTCTCCGGTCCCGACGGCTACATCTATGATCCCGACGGTATCCGTGACGAGAAGATCAATTACATGCTGATGCTGCGGGCAAGCAACAATGATATTATCGAACCCTATGTCCGGGAATTCCCCAAAGCGACGTTCTTCCCGAAAAAACGTCCCTGGGAACAGCCGGTCGATGTGGCGCTTCCCTGTGCGACCCAGAATGAGCTCGGCAAGGATGACGCTGAAATGTTAGTGAAAAACGGATGCAAATGCGTCGTTGAAGGCGCGAACATGCCCTCCACGCCGGAAGCGGTGGAGGTGTTTGAAAACGCCAGGATCCTCTTTGCGCCGGGTAAAGCCGCAAACGCCGGCGGCGTTGCGACCTCGGGTCTTGAAATGACGCAGAATTACATGGGTCAGCCCTGGCCCCGCGAACGCGTCGACTCGGAATTGCACAGCATCATGGTCCGCATTCATGAACAGTGCGTCCAGCATGGAAGGATCGACGATCACTACGTGGATTATGTCCGCGGCGCAAATATCGCCGGCTTCATGAAAGTGGCGCGCGCCATGGTCGAACAGGGCGTCGTATAATTTAACGATCTGTACTTCAGATACCGGAAAAGGCAGGATCTCCTGCCTTTTTCATTTTGCATTGAAAAATTTCATTCAGAGCAGTATATCTGAATGAATGAAGGCCGGTGTTCGGGATGGGGAAATGTCCGGAAATTTCTGCCGGTCATCGGGCCGGGAAGAGCCGCCGGGGGGCGGTCTATTCTTTCGTGTAGATTTTGGCGAGTCCGCGTTCGTCGATATCAATGACGACACGGGTGTAATCCTTGTCACGGAACGAAAGTCCCGAGAAGACAAAGCGCGTATCCGCGGTATTGTAAAAAATGACCCTTCCGGGCTTGTCAAAGAAAAGGGAGCCGGGAGTGTCCTCAAAAATATAATCTTCTTTGGG
>CALMFL010000093.1 GCA_937862595.1 uncultured Fidelibacterota bacterium | reverse complement strand
ACAGCTTTTCATAATGGCACTGAAGCAGGGCGCCGGTCGTTTCATCCCGCAGATGCAGGCCGTTGCCTTCGCACCATTTGTAGACCTTGCAGGTCGCGCATTTTCCGGTCTTTGTCCATCTTCGGTCCCGCATGATCCGGAAACGGTTTTCCCAGACATCCCAAAAGTCGTCCGTGTAAATATTCCCCTGGATATAATCCGCCCTCAGGCTCGGGCAGGCGGAAATGGATCCGTCCACCAGGACGGAACCGATATGGATCCCTGCCTGACAGAAGAAAGGATAAGAGCGTGCTTCCAGTTCGTAGTCGCCGAGAAATCCCTCGCAGCCCGCGTTCGCCAGGATCTTGCCCTGTTTTCGCGTTTCCACGATAAAATCATAAACATAACGGAACTGCTCCCCGTTCAGCTGCAGTTCGGGGTTGTCCTTTGCACGGCCTTTGGGAAATACGATGAACAGGCGCCAGCGTTTCAGGCCGATATCCTCGAACATGCTCCGCATCAGCGGCAGGGAACTGATATTGCGCTGATGCACACAGGTGGCGACATCGAATACCAGGCCGGGGGTTTGCGCGGCAATGCGGATGGCGTTCAACGCCCGTTCATAGGAGCCGGACCTTCCCCTGAACCAGTCGTGTTCGGGTCCCAGTCCGTCCAGGCTGATCGTCAGCGATCGCAGGCCTGCCGCCATCAGCCGGGAAAACAGCGCCGGTGTCAGCGCGTAGGCGTTCGTGACCATTCCCCAGGGATATTCGCGCCGGGCGATGGCTTCTCCGATCTCGGCCAGGTCCGGCCGCAGGGTGGGCTCTCCGCCGGTCAGCACGACGGTTGTCCTGTGCGGATCAACGTGCGGCGTGACCGTGTCGAGCACCTTCAGGAAGTCGGCAAGCGGCATATCCGGGGTTTGCATTTCTTTGCTGCAGTCGCTGCCGCAATGCACGCAATTCAGATTGCAACGCAGGGTGCATTCCCAGAACAAATAATTAAGCGGATGAAGCCGTGCCTGATTTCTCCGGTACAGGCGAAAAAGGTTTAAGATAAGTTTTTTCTTTAGTTTCATGGAATATGTGTTTTAAACATGCAGAATGTCTGTCAGGATTGCCGGTCCGGAGCGATCTCGTTGCTGTCCCGGAAAGCATCGCTGTCCCCGGGTAGCGTTTCCTGTTCTTCATTGCCGGACTGGGGGACGTACACCGCGCTCTCTACGCCGTACAGGGGAGCAACGCCATATTCGGGTTCGGGATCCTGAACGCATCCGCTGCCCATTACGCCCAGAACCGAGACCAATACAAGGTTCCAAATAGTATACAGCTTCTTCATGGTGATGCCTTTTCTGATAATGATGTATCTTATATTCAATTGCGCAAAATAGGAAGTATTATTCTTTTTATTTTTTTGCGACCGGCACTTGAATGAATCCCATTTTCTTAATGTTCCCGCGGATAAGCGCTTGTTATACCCTGGCAATTATATTAATTTATCTGCGAACCACATGCCCGGTAATAATGATCAGGAGTGCCGATGATCTCGAAAGAACAAGCATTGCGATATCACGCCGAGCCCGTTCCGGGCAAGCTTACGGTCAGGCCGACCAAACGTTGCGAAACCCAGGAAGATCTCAGCCTGGCTTACACCCCCGGCGTGGCCGATCCCTGTCTGGAGATAGAGAAGAATCCCGATGACATTTACACCTATACGAACAAAGGGAACCTGGTCGCCGTGATCTCGAACGGGACCGCGGTGCTCGGACTTGGGGATATCGGCGCCGCGGCGGGGAAACCGGTCATGGAAGGCAAGGGCGTTCTGTTCAAGCGCTTTGCCGATATCGACGTTTACGACATCGAGCTGGATACCCGGGACCCCGATGAGATCATCCGGATCGTCAAGGCCATGGAACCCACTTTCGGGGGGATCAACCTTGAAGATATCAAGGCCCCCGAATGCTTTCATATCGAGGAAACGCTCATACGGGAGATGAACATTCCGGTCTTCCATGACGATCAGCACGGAACGGCGATCATCTCGGGCGCGGCCATCCTTAACGCCTGCGAAGTTCAGGGCAAGAACCTGTCCGAATGCAGGATCGTGATCTCCGGCGCCGGTGCGGCGGCGATCTCCTGCGCCCGTCATTATCTCCTTCTGGGCGCGCGGAAGGAAAATATTTTCATGTGCGACCGGAAAGGGATCCTGCGGCGCGAACGGGAAGGGGAGCTGGACGGTTATAAACGGCAATTCATGGTCGACACGCCCGACCGTACGCTTGCCGATGCCTTCCGGGATGCCGATATTTTCGTGGGTTTGTCCGTCGGCGGACTTGTCAGCGCCGAAATGGTCAAAACCATGGCGGCACGGCCCATTTTATTTCCAATGGCCAACCCGACGCCGGAGATCGCCTACGAGGCGATCTTTGAAGCGCGGAAGGACGCCCTGGCCGGGACCGGACGGTCCGACTACCCGAACCAGGTCAACAATGTGCTGGGATTTCCCTTTATCTTCCGGGGCGCACTGGATGTGCGCGCTTCCTGCATCAACGAAGAGATGAAAGTCGCCGCGACCCGGGCTCTGGCCGCACTGGCAAAAGAACCCTGCGTGGAAGAGGTCTCAAAAGCCTACGGAGGCGCGCAGTTCAGCTTCGGTCCGGATTATGTGATCCCCAAGCCCTTTGATCCCCGTGTTTTCATCCGGGAATCCGCCGCCGTTGCCGAAGCCGCGGTCCGTACGGGGGTCGCCCGCCGTCCCAGGGACCCCGGTCTTTACCGTGAACAGCTTGAAAGCAGGCTGGAGAGAATGCTTTCCTGACGGTTCACGAAAAATAAAACCTGTTATTTATTCGCATTTCTTGTTATAATTCATCACAGGGTCAGCGTGTGGAGAGAGCACGGCCATGATGAGACCTAAAACAACATAGTGCATTAAACATGAAACGACCGGATCCCCTTTTACGAATGACCTTTTGCGTCCTGATGCTGATCGGCAACCTGGCGCTTCCCTTCAGGATCTGTGCCGACCCTTCGGAGGACACGGCATCTCTCAGAATCAACAGCAATGAATTTGAATTCAATCTGCGGAAACATATTCTGATCGTCAATTCCTACCATCAGGGCTACAGCTGGACGGACGGCATCACGGCCGGCATCCTTGACGTCTTTTATAAGCACGGGCTCAATGCGGAGATCCATATCGAAAACCTGGACTCAAAACGCATTCGGGACCCGAAGGTATGGAAGACCGTCCTCACGAACAATATCGAATCTTACCCGCCGGATTATCTTGATCTTATCATCGTTTCGGATGACGACGCGCTCAACACCCTGTTCGATATGGGACATGACTACCATGCCGTTCCGGTCGTTTTCTGCGGCATCAGTTCGGATGTCGCGAATATTCCCAAACGATGCCCGGTATTCACCGGCGTGGAAGAATACCTGCCTTTCGAAGAGAATATCCGGCTGGGCCTTGACCTTTTCCCCGGGACCGAGCACATTGTCATCGTGACCGACAATTCCCCGACCGGACTTACCCATAAACAAGAAGCCGGGAATGCCCTGAAAAAGCTTGCTCTGGAAAATATGGACATCATCTGGCTGGACGGAGCAAGCGGTTTGAGCACCGCAGACCTGGCCAACCGTTTAAGGACACTGCCTGACAACAGCATCGTGATCTTTTCCATCTGGCACATTGACGGCGAGGGGCATTACTGGGACCCCGGGAACTACTATCCGTTATTTTCAAAAATATGTACTGCGCCGGTGTTCGTCAATACCGATGTCGGATTGAACTGCGGATTTTTAGGGGGAAAAATGTCCCTGTCGGAGAAACAGGGCGAACTCGCCGGAGAACTGGCGGTACAGATCCTTTTCGGAGAACTTCAGGAAAAGGAATATTATGTCAGGGATATGAATGAGTACCGTTTCAACTGGCAGGAACTGAAGCGTTGGAACATCCGGAAAAAAGACCTTCCGGCCGGCTCGCTCATTCTGAACCGGCCTCCTACGATCTACAACCAGTACCGGGCATTTTTCTGGGTGACCCTCAGCATGATCATCATGTTATGCCTGCTGATCTTTATCGTTCTGATATACCATTACAGATACCGAAGATATGAAGCGCAGCGCACCCTGCAGGCGCATGAGACAAAACGGCTGGCAAACCGCTACAATATCCTCCTTGAGCAATCGAACAGCGCCATCCTGATCTTCCGGATCGAGACCGGGGAAGTCCTCGACGTGAACCGAAAAGCCTGTGAGCTGTTCGAGTATTCCGAGGAGAAATTCCTGAAGCTGAATTTGAACAGGTACTTTCACAATTATCATGAACTTATGTCCGAGATCGATATTCTCAAGACGTCCCCGCACGAAATGGAACTGCTGAAGCACGACAGCGGCGTTTTTTACGCACAGGTCATCCTGAACTATCTGGAAGAAGAGGATGAGAAGCTGATTTATGCCATCGTCAATGATATTTCCATACGGAAACAGCAGGAAGAAGAGATCACGAAAAGCCGGGCCCGCCTGGACGAAGTTCTGCTTTACAGCAAGAACGCCTTCTGGGAATGGGATCTGAGAACCGGCACGCTCAGGAAAGACGCCAATTTCTGGCGCGCTCTGGACGTCGATCCTGCAACCTTGAAACGGGATCCGGAAGAAGCGGAATATTATCTGGATCACGTCCACCCGGAAGACAGGGAGGCGTTCGTCCTGGCGGTTGAGCGTGCGGAAAGCGGTGAAACCGATATCATCAACATGGAAATCCGCATGTCGGTCGAGGGGAGGGATATCTGGGTCGAGGTCCGTGGCGTTATTTCGGAGCGTGACGAGGCAGGCAAAGGCGTCATGATATCCGGTTTTATGATGAACATCGACAAACGCAAAAAAGATGAAGAAGAGATCCGGAAGTCGAAAGAAAAGGCCGAGGAGTCCGACCGGTTGAAATCGGCGTTCATCTCCAATATCAGTCACGAGATCCGCACGCCTCTGAACGGGATCGTCGGATTTTCCAATCTGCTCGGGCGGGAGAATATCTCTCAGGACGACCGGCGCAAATACCTGACCTTTATCAATGAGAACAACGACCTGCTTTTAAAACTGATCAACGACATCCTTGAAATATCCAAGATCGAAACGGATACCATATCGCTGAACCTGGAGACCTGCAATCTTCAGAAGCTTTGCGAGGATATCATTGCCCAGGAGCAGATCGACCTGCTTCCCACGGTCACGATGCATCTGGGCGAAGCACCCGATATCAATGTTCAGGTGGACAAGACGAAGCTGGTCCAGATACTCAAGAACCTGATCTCCAATGCAAAGAAATTCACCCGGGAAGGCACGATCACACTGGATTACAGCCTGAAACGGGATGTGGTCACATTCCAGATCCGGGATACGGGTATCGGGATCCCCGAGTCCCTGCAGGAGAAAGTATTCGAACGCTTCTATCAGATAGATCCTTTTGTGAAAGGGACCGGACTGGGGCTTTCCATCTGCAAGGCGATCATTGAAAAAACGGGCGGGGAAATTGAGATCCGTTCCAAAGAAGGCGAGGGCACCGAGGTCCGTTTTACCTTTAAATACAAGAAATCGAAGATCGGGATCAATGATATAGAACCCGCGGCCCTGTCTCTCACCGGAGATCATCAGGGCGACGGGACCCGCAGGAAGCATACGGTGCTCATTGCGGAAGATGACGAAAGCAATTTCGTGCTCCTGCAAATCGTTCTGAGCGGAAAATACAAGATCATCCGCGCTTCAACGGTTGACGAGCTGCTTGATCTTGCTGAAAAATATCCCAGTGATGTTGTGCTGATCGACCTGAACATCCCCGGCCTCGGGGAGGACCTCATGGACTCCCTGCGTGAACGGACGGAAGGCGTTCCCATGATCGGAATTGCCGCCAATGCCGCTCCGGAGGAACTTGACCATGTCCGTCATCTGGGCTTTGACAATTATTTGTCCAAACCCATTAACATCAAGCTGCTTCTGAGCCGGCTTGATGCCCTTCTGTCTTAGCTACATGCCGGTCTCGCCGGCGATGGATTTCATCGCATCGATTGAAAGCTGAACAAAGTCGCTCAATTCCATGCCGGCATGCTCTGCTGCGTCAAGAATATACTCACGGTTCACCTTTGCCGCAAAGGCGGGGGAGCGGAATTTTTTCAATACGGATTTCACGTTAACGCCTTCGATCTTTTTGTCGGGCCGCAAAATAACATAAGCCGTTATGATGCCGGTGATGTTTTCCGCACCCGCCAGGATGTAGTCGAAATCGCTTGTGCGCGTTTGGCTCACCCCCTCCATCCCTTCGACGTGAGCGAGGATGGCCTGGAACATTTCCGGGATCTCGTATCCGGCTTCCCGCAGGATCTCAAGGGTGCGACGGCCGTGCAGGCTCAGATCCTCGCCCAGGTCGTCAAGGTCCAGGTCATGGAGGAGGCCGGTAATGCCCCAGAGCGTTTCATCCCGGTTCAGATGCCGTGCGAGCGCCCGCATGATCACCTCGGTCTCGCGGCTGTGATGCCGCAGGTATTCGGTTTTCAGCCATGCGTCAAATAAGGTTCTGGCTTCGGAGTATGTCATGGAATCTTTCATCGTATCCGGTCCTTTCCGTAATTTTTATGCTTAGCGGGAATTTACGAAAAAACGCCCGAGAATTGAAAGAGCTTTTATCGAAAGGAAAAGAGCCGCACCCCGAACTCCGAACCCGAACTTTCCGTTTGCGATTCTGCAATAAAAACATGAAATTAGCGTTTGATACGAATCATAAAGGGCAGGCATGAAACGATTGACGCTTACGATCACGATCCTTTTCTTTCTCGCGGGCTGCTCCGGCAGCATGCCGGACTGGTTCAAACATCGCGACGACTACTTTTCTCCGGACGAGTACCTGGTCTCCGAGGGCTGGGGAAGCACCCCCGACGCGGCGATCCGGAGCGCCGCGCTGAACATGGCCCGGATATTCCAAACCCATATCAGCGTTGAGGAAACGGTCCTGAAACGGTATCAGAGCCTTTCGGACGGCAAGGATTTCAACGAGTATATCCAGGAGTTCAGCGAGGAAACGGCCCGCCTGGTCTCGGACCAGCATCTGGTCAATATCCTGTTTGTAGAACCTTTCCGAAACCTGAAGACACGGTCCTTCCATACCCTGGCCTATATGAAAAAGAACGAAACGGGCGCCATCCTGATCGACCGGATCACGCGCAATCAGGAACAGGTGGAATTCTACGTCCGCTCTGCATATTCGTCAAAGGATCCGCTTACCGCCTACATCTATTTTAACACTGCATGGCTCCTGACGGGTTACAACACCCTGATGCAGGACCAGGTCGACCTGCTGATGCCGGGCATCCGCATTTCTCCGATCTATTCCTTTGCTCAGCTGGAAGAACTGACGCGGCAGGCCGCCGGCAGGATCACCTTCTCGGTCCGGTCGGACCCGGATCCCGGCCATACCCTTTCGGCTGCGATCAAAAAAGCCGTGAATGCGGCGGGGTTCAGCGTGGAACCGTCGAACGCATTCCTGCAGGTGCAGGCGGAGCACCGCATTCAGCCCCTCGACCTGCATCAGGACAAGCTGGCCTTCGTTTCCTGGGAACTGCACTGGCACCTGCGCGATACGGAGGGGAATATCCTGCTTTCCGGGACCGGAAAGGACAGGGAGGCGGGCCTCGACATTCCCGGCGCCACCCTGCATGCCTATGAGAACATGGCCGCCTTCCTGGAGCGCGAGCTCGGGACGGAACTTGTCCGCTATTTCGATACGAAATTGAAATAATCAAGCGCGATCCCCGGATCCTCATTTTCAACTTCAGTCACCGTTCAGGCTCATCTTTTGTGATTTGGGTTTTGGTATTTCACCAATTTTTTATTAGAATTCGTTGATATTATGAGTTAATCATGTGAGGAGAATGAGCATGAATTTACATTGGTTGGATTTCAGCGTCATCCTGCTGTTTTTCGCGGTGATCTTCGGCATTGCCGGGTACTATTCGCGAAAAGCCGGTCAGGGAACGGATCAATTCTTTCTTTCCGGCCGGAACCTTCCCTGGTGGCTGGCCGGGACAGCCATGGTGGCGACCACCTTTGCGGCCGACACGCCGCTGGCGGTAACGGAACTCGTGGCCAGGAACGGGATCGCCGGGAACTGGCTCTGGTGGAACATGGCGATCGGCGCGATGCTGACGGTGTTCTTCTTTGCCCGCTTATGGCGGCGTTCCGGGGTCATGACCGATGTGGAATTCGTCGAGTTTCGCTATTCCGGAAAGACGGCCGCATTTTTGCGGGGCTTCCGCGCCCTTTATCTCGGACTGTTCATGAACGTGATCATTCTGGGTTGGGTGCATAAGGCCATGGAAAAGATCTTTGTCGTGACCGTGCCGGAAGTCAATGCCTTTCTGCTCGTTACCATAACCGCGGCGATCATCGCCGTTTACGCCTCGGCCTCGGGACTTCTCGGGACCTCCCGCACCGACAGCTTCCAGTTCCTGTTCGCGATCGCCGGGTGCATCGTTCTGGCGGTCATTGTGGTCAAACTTCCCGAGATCGGGGGGCTGGCCATGCTGAAAAGCAAACTCAGGCCGGAACTGATCGAGTTCATTCCCCGCATCGGGAACGTGACCGTAAAGGGGGTGGCGGGAGGCGCCATGGCGCTGTCCCTCGGCGCCTTTATCGCGCACATCGGCCTTCAGTGGTGGGGGACCTGGTACCCCGGCGCGGATCCCGGCGGCGGCGGCTATATCGCCCAGCGCATGATGTCGGCCAAAGACGAAAAACACAGTCTTTTCGCCACGCTGTGGTTCACGATCGCGCACTACTGCATCCGCCCCTGGCCCTGGATCCTCGTCGCCCTGTCCGCGCTCGTCCTGCTTCCGCGCTCCGACAATCCGGAGATAATGCAGGTCAAGGACCCCCAGATGTATGTCATGGCACAGGAAGTGTTCAGCAATCCTTCCTTGATGCGTTCCGATGATGCAACCTATCAGACAGAGGCGTTTAAAGCATATTATGAAGAATACGAGAATACGGTCGATCCCGGCCGCATGTATCCCAAGCTGATGGTCCGCTATCTGCCCAAGGGACTGCTCGGACTGCTGATCGCCGTATTTCTGGCGGCGTATATGTCCACGATCTCTTCTCAGCTGAACTGGGGGACCTCCTACATGATCAATGATTTTTACCGGAGGTTCATCCGGAAAAAGGCGGATGAGCGTCATTATGTCAAGGCATCCAGGATCACCATGCTGCTGATGATCGTGCTCTCCCTGCTGGTCACCCGGTATTTTCTCACCACCATCTCGGGCGCCTGGGAATTCATTATCAACGCCAGCGCCGGACTGGGCCTTGTGCTGATCCTCCGCTGGTGGTGGTGGCGTGTGAACGCCTGGTCCGAGATCGCAGCCATGATCGCGCCGCTGATCATTTATCCGATCGCCCGCGCGTGCGGACTGGAATCCCCGATCACCCTGTATCCGACGATCTTCGGGACCACGCTGGTCTGGGTGGTCGTGACGCTTCTGACCAGGCCGGCGGATGAAGAAAAATTGAAGAGCTTCTATAAAAAAGTCCATCCCGGCGGATGGGGCTGGAAAAGGATATCCAAACAGATGCCCGAGGTCAAAAGCGACGGCGGGTTCGGACGGATGTTCATCTCCTGGGGCGCCGGGGTTGTCCTGGTCTATACCTTCCTCTTCGGCCTGGGCAAGCTCTTTTTCCTTGAATGGGGGATGATGGCATTGTATTTTATCGTGGCGATCCTGGCCGCGGTCATCATCTACTTCAACATGAAGAAACAGGGGTTTGAAACACTCTCGTAAAAAAAGGAAAAGCCATGTCGGGAAAGATCATTTATTATTCCACTTACGGGTCGACGCAGCGTTATGCGGAAGCGCTCGCTGAATTGCTGGGTTGGGAAGCCCTGCCGTACAAACAGGCAAAGAAAGCGCAGATCGCGGAGCTTGACACCGTGGTGCTGGCATCGAACATCCGCGTCGGGAAAATGGGGATCCGCAAATGGGCGAAACGCCATGCGGAGCTTCTGAAAAAGAAGAAGGTCCTGGTGCTGGCCGTCGGCGGCGAGGTCCCGGACAATCAGAAATATTATTACGACGCCGCGGTGAAGAGCCTCGGTTTCCTGGACCTTAAGCAGGCCCAGGTGGCCGGCCTGGGCGGACGGAAGATCCGCGCCGAGCTCAATCGTATGGACACGTTCCTGTTCAACTCCCTGGATAAAATGATCAAGGATCCCGCCGCCAAGGAAGACATCCTCAAAGACGTGGACCTGGTTGATATGAGCCTGCTGACGGGCGTGGCGGAACGCTTAAAATAAGAAGAAGGGATAAGATGAAATATTCAGTACGCTTGTGTATCCTGGCGTTATTCGCCTCGACCTGCCTGGCCCTTCCGGACGGGAACCCCAAAGAGGAATTCCGGGGTGTCTGGCTGTCCACGGTCGCCAACATCGACTGGCCTGAAAACCGGCTGGATCCGGAGGCCAAAAAGCAGGCCGATCTGATACGTTACCTGGACGTTATGAAAGAGACGGGCATCAACGCCGTGGTGTTCCAGGTGCGTCCCTCCTGCGACGCCATGTACCCCTCGCCCTATGAGCCCTGGTCCTACTGGTTCAGCGGCGCACAGGGGGAAGGCCCCGCCGCCGATTCGCTCTGGGATCCGCTGGCCTTTGCCGTTGAAGAGGCGCACAAGCGGGGGATGGAACTGCACGCCTGGGTCAATCCCTACCGTGCGGTCGTCAATCCCCTGTGGGCCGACAGCGCAGGCTATCTGTCCGACCGGCACATTTCCCGACAGCATCCCGACTGGCTGCTGAATTTCAGCAGCGTCGTCATTCTGGACCCCGGGAAAGCCGAAGTGCGCGATTACATTACGAAAATCTTCATGGATATCGTCACGCGTTATGATATCGACGGCCTGCACATGGACGACTATTTTTATCCCTACAGCCCGATCAAAAACGAGGATTCGCTGACCTTTGCCGAAGAAAGCCGCGGGTTCACGGATATTCACGACTGGCGCCGCGACAACATCAACCTTCTGGTGGCAAGGGTTGCGGACAGCATTCATCAGGTCAAACCCTGGGTGAAATGGGGCATCAGCCCCTTCGGGATCTACAAGCCCGGCGTTCCCAAAGGGATCGAAGGCTTCGACGCCTGGTCGGTCCTGTATTGCGATCCGCTGGCCTGGCTGGAAGCGGGCACCGTGGACTATATCACGCCCCAATGCTACTGGCCTTTCGGAGGCGGACAGGACTACGGGACGCTGATCCCCTGGTGGGCGGCTGAAGCAAAGAAACACAAGAGGCATTTTTATCCGGGTCAGGCTCTCTACCGCGCTGCATCGGATAAATTCCCCGAAGGCGAGATCCCGCGGCAGGTCCGCATGAACCGCCGGACCGAGGGATGCCAGGGAAGCATTTATTTTACCGCGAACAATTTCTTCAAAAATCCGAAGAACACCACGGATTCGCTCAGGCTTGATCTTTACGCCACTCCGGCCCTGTGGCCCGTTTTTGAGCATAAGAAAAGCAAACCCCTGGCTCCCCCCGCCGTTTTTGCAGAACGTTCAAGCGAGGACGTTACAGTCAGCTGGGAATCCGGGCCCGGGGCATGGGGATACGTGGTCTACCGCTCAAGGACGCAGCACGATCTGATCAGCGACCCCGCGTCGATCCTGGCGGTATTGCCCGCCGCGGGGAACAGCTACCGGGATGAAACCTCCGAGCAATGGTTCTATGCGGTCACCGCGCTCAACGACTACAAACTCGAAAGCCGGCCCGGACGTGCGGTCATGGAGTTTGTCGTTCCTCAGCGGCCCGTCTACGGCGCGCAGGAAAAATGCCCCTGGCTGGTCTTCAAATGGAACCCCTATGCGGGAGCGGACGATTACCACATTCAGGTGGCGACGGATAAGGATTTCAGTTTCATCGTTTACGAGGAACGCCTGCTGAGCAAAACACGGCTGAACAAAACCCTCCCGCGCGGCCTGACCTACTACTGGCGCGTGAAGGCGAACAATACGGAAAACTGGTCTCCGGTCTGGACCTTCGTCCGCTGATACCCCCGCATCCCATTCGGGCGGAAAGGAAATGAATGAGAAGAAGTATTCTTAGTCTGGCATTGCTGTGTCTTTTCATGCTGCCGCTTTCGGCGGCCGAACCCGGACCCAAGCGTGAATTCAGGGCTGTCTGGCTCTCCACGGTATCGAATATCGACTGGCCGAAATCCAAATACGATTCGGACGCCAAGAAACAGAGCGACCTGAAAAATTATCTGATCATGCTCAGGAACAGCGGGTGCAACGCCGTGCTGTTCCAGGTGAGATGTTCGGCGGACGCCATGTACAAGTCGGACATCGAACCCTGGTCCCACTGGTTCAGTGGGACGCAGGGGACCGGTCCGGTCACGGAATGGGATCCTTTGCACTTTGCCGTAGAGGAAGCGCACAAGCTCGGCATGGAACTGCATGCCTGGGTCAATCCCTACCGGGCGGTGGTGGCGCCGACAGCCTCAAAACTGCAGGATCCCAGCTACATCAGCAGCGGCCATATCACCAAAACGCATCCCGAATGGATCCTGAAATTTTCGGATGTGCATATTCTGGACCCGGGTTTGCCCGAGGTACGCGACTATATCCGGGATGTGCTGCTGGATATTGTCACGCGTTACGATATCGACGGCCTGCACATGGACGATTATTTCTATCCCTACAGCGGGATCGAACTTGAGGATACGGCGACCTTTTCCTACGATCCCCGCGGGTTTGAGGATATCCACGACTGGCGGCGCGACAACATCAACCGGCTGGTGGAAGCCGTAATGGACAGCATTCATGACGTCAAACCCTGGGTCAAGTGGGGGATAAGCCCCTTCGGGATTTATAAGCCCGGCGTGCCCGAGGGCATTTCCGGCATGAATGCCTACGCCGTTCTTTACTGCGACCCTCTGGCCTGGCTGCAGGACGGCAGCGTGGATTATCTGACGCCCCAGTGCTACTGGCCTTTTGAGGGCGGACAGGATTACGGAAAGCTGATCCCCTGGTGGGCGCAGCAGAGCGCACACTACGGAAAGCATTTTTATCCCGGACAGGCGATGTATCGCGCGGGTGACAGCAATTTTCCCCGGGGAGAGATACCCCGGCAGATCCGCCTGAACCGTGCGACGCCCGCCTGTGACGGATCGGTCTTTTTTACCGCGAACGATTTCAGCGACAACCATAAGAATACGATCGACAGCCTGCAGCTCGACCTCTACCGCTACCCCGCGCTGTGGCCGGTCATGGCCTGGAAGGACAGCCTTGCGCCCGGAGCGCCCGAAAACGTCCTGTTCGATGTGGATGCCGACGGCGCGAAAACGCTCACCTGGCAGGCGCCTGCCTACGCGGACCCCGCGGATTCCGCCTACGGATATGTCATTTACCGGGCACCGTATCATATGAATGATCCTTCCGACATGTCCGCCGTCATGGACATCCGCCTACATACGGACGGAAGCTTCAGCGACACGGAGCCGGGGATGTACTACTATATGATCACGACGCTCGACCGGAACAAGCAGGAAAGCCGTCCCGCCGAGATCGACTATCCCTTTGTCCGGGCCGTCTATCCGGCGTATGCCGCATTTCCCGTGCCGAAGGACACCGCCCTGGTATGGCGATCTTTCCCCGGCGCCTCGCAGTATACCCTCGAAGTTTCCCCGGACGGGGATTTCTCATCGCCCCTCTATCGCTACCTCGTTCCGGATACGGTCAAATACATTTCAACGGAATTTCAGACCGGCTATGCCTGGAGGGTCAAAGCGGACAACAGCAGCGTCTGGTCCCCCGTGTGGCAGTTCGACACCGAACTGCAGCCTCAGGTCCGGCTCGTCGCGCCCTTCGCCCGCTATGAAGGCGCGGAGCTGGCTCCCGAACTCAGCTGGCGCAGTTTTGCCGGCGCTTCGGGCTATGAGCTGGAACTTGCCCGGGATGCATCCTTCGGAGAGTTCGTGCTGACGCAAACGGGCATTGCCGATACGGCGTACCGCCCGGACGAACTTGAACCCGCGACCCGGTACTACTGGCGCGTGCGTTCGGACCTCTACGAACGCTGGTCGGAAACCGGCGCCTTTACGACCCGTTACGAACATATTGAGCGCGCATGGGTCAAAAGCATGATGGATGTAACTTACCCCGGGTTCTTTGATCCCCGGCTGGAAGGCAGCGGCCTGGCGGTCGGCACGATCTCCGGAGATCCCCTGCTGCTGGTTCTGCAGACCGGCGGCGATTCCGTCCGCATCCATGCCCTGAACGCGCATAGCGGGGAAGAGACCCCCTTTGAGCTGAACCTGAGCGGCGTCAGCGGCGGAGAGCATATTCTCCGGGATATCGAGATTTCAGAAGACGGCGTCATTTACGCTTCCAACTGCGTGCCGGCCGGCGGATCGTTCCGCGTCTATCAGTGGACCGATCCCGCGCTTGCCCCGGTCTGCATCTATCAGGCGGACGACATCGCCTGGCGACTGGGCGATCACATCACCGTGAACGGACGTTTTGACGATGGAAGCCTGACGGTCTACGCGCCGGCGGCAAAACATTTCAAGGTGGTCAAACTGCGCATGAACAGCCTGGACGGAAGCTTTGAGGCCGAACAGATCAGCCTGGAACGTACGGTCAATACGAACCCCTGTGTCGCCCTGATCCCGGGGAGCGGCGAATTGTATGTCAATTCCACCGGGAACGGCATGCGGCATTATACCCCGGGCGGGGGCAATATCAGCTATATGAAGGATGAGAGCGTCTTTCCCTTCAGTGCGAACGCCGCCGCGGGCTTCACGTACGGCGGCAGAAAGTACATCGCATCGTACAGCCGGGATACCGAATCCGCGATCATCGCCGATGTGACGGAAGGCATGGAAAATGCGCTGTTCGCGGGAGCCACCTATCGCATGGGGACCCGTGAGAACGGCAGTGCCGCGGGAGATGTCGAGGTCCTGGACAACGGGGACGGGAGCTTTACGCTCTTCGTGCTCGGAGATCAGAACGGGGTCGGCAGCTATGTCTTTGATGCGGAAAACGTATCATCGCTGGCGCGATCGGCGGATCCTGCAAGGACCTTCGCGCTGGGCGCCAATTATCCGAACCCCTTCAACCCGGTCACCCTTCTTCCCTACACGCTGAACGAGGGCGCTCATATCGAATTGTTTGTCAGCGACCTTGCCGGGAAACGTGTCCGGACAATTTTTGAAGGCTACCGGCCGGCCGGCTCGTATCAGGTCCGCTTTGACGCCGCCGGATTAAGTTCGGGGATCTATCTGTGCACCCTGCGTTCCGGGAAGCAGCATGCAACGCGCAAGATCATGCTCCTGAAATAGGGGTCGTTATAAATAAAAGCAAAAAGCCCCGGTTTCCGGGGCTTTTCTATGCGGGGGTGTTTTCCTGAGACCGGCGCTTCTGGCATGCCGGGCAGATCCCGAAGATCTTCATCGTATGGCGGGTGGGGGAGAAGCCCCGGGAGGCGCAGATATCGTTCTGCAGGGATTCGAGCTCGGGATCGTGAAATTCGATGATCTTCCCGCAAACCTCGCAGATCATATGGTCGTGATGTTCCTTTACGACCTCAAAGATCTTTTCATCATGGATGGTGCGGATATATTTGATCAGCCCGGCATCCTCAATGGTTTTCAGGGTGCGGTAGACCGTCGCCCGGGAAACCCGCTCGTTCTTGCGGATGACGTCTTCGATCCGGAAATGGCCTTTTTCATGAAGAACAAGGTCCAGGATATCAAGCCGTTCCGGCGTAATGCTTTTGCCTTCCGAGCGCAAATAGTCTGTGAACTGCTTAAAGGCGTACTGATGATCAACCATTCGGCACTCCCTTACATTCCGAGCAATGACGCTCCCTGATAGACCAGGAAAGAGAAGATCCATGCGACGACCAGGGTGTAGGAAACGAAGATCACGGTCCATTTTTTCGAATTGCTTTCCCGGGAAAAGACGGCCACCGAGGCCATGCAGGGGATGTAGAGCAGGACAAAGACCATAAAGGCCAGTCCCGTCGCCGGGCTGTAGGCCGGGTCGTTTCTCAGCGATTCGGCCAGCGACGAGGGGTCGCTTTCCGTATCGCCGATCGCATAGATGGTCCCCATGGTCGAGACCACGATCTCTTTTGCGGCAAGTCCGTTCACCAGCGCGATATTCAGGCGCCAGTCAAAACCCAGGGGACGGGTTAGCGGCTCAAGGAATTTCCCGATCCGTCCCGCCACGCTGTAGGGCAGCTGCTCCGCATTTTCCAGACGGTCCAGTTTTGCGATATCGGCCGGCTGCTCCTGCCGCAGCTGTTCATAGCGCCGGTGGACGTCCTGATTCTTGGGGTAAGTCCCGGCGAACCAGATGATAATGCTCGCGGCCAGAATGACCGTTCCGGCCTTCCGGATGTACATCCAGGCGCGGAATCCGGTCTGCTTGAACATGGAGCGGGCAGAAGGCTTGCGGTAGGGGGGCAGCTCCATGACGAAAGGTTCCGATTCATCGCGGAAAGCGGTCGATTTCATAAGCTTGGCGCTGATCAGTCCGATCAGCACCCCGAAGAGATAAATGCCGAAAAGCACGTTCCCCGCGATGCCTGGCGCGAAAAAGGCGGAGATGATGACCGTATAGACGGGAAGCTTGGCGCCGCAGCTGAAAAAGGGGACGGCCATCATCGTTGCGATGCGGTCCCCGCGGTTGCGGAGCGTCCGGGCGGCCATCAGGGCGGGCACCGTGCAGCCGAACCCGGTGATCATGGGAATAAAGGATTTTCCGTGCAGACCGATCCGGTGCATCAGCTTGTCGATGACAAAGGCCACCCGCGCCATATAGCCCGTTGCTTCGAGCACCGAGATGCACAGGAACAGAATGAGGATATTCGGCAGGAACACCAGGACCCCTCCGACGCCCGCGATGACCCCGTCGAGCAGAACGGATTTGACGATGGAATCGGGGATGACGGCGGAAAGCGCCTGTGAGATCATGTGAAAAAAGCTTTCGATCCAGTGCATGGGGTATTCGCCCAGGCGGAAGGTCAGCTGAAAGATCAGGTACATGAAAAAGAGAAACAGGGGCAGGCCCAGAACGCGGTGAAGCAGGATATTGTCGATCTTCTCCGTAAGCGTTTCCGCCTCGGCTTCCGTGTTGCGGACGGTTTCCTGAAGGGCGCCGCGGATAAACGCCGACCGTTCTTCCATCAGATAGATGTCCGGCTCCATGCGGTTGGATTTCTGGATATCCGCACGGATGCTTTCCATCGCCGGCCGGACCTTTTCCCAGCCGGACGAACGCTGCAGCAGGGAGATGACGTCGGGATCATTTTCGATCAGCTTGATCGCGAGCCAGCGGTCAGGCAGTTCGGGCCGCAGCGTGCGATCCCCGACAAGCTCCGTGATCCGGCGGATGTGCTCTTCCGTCCTGTCCGTATAGGTATGCTTGTATTTTTTGGTGTCGATCGCACCCGATTTGATGTCGACGATATGGTCCAGCAGTTCCCGGATGCCGAATTTCGTCACCGCGGAGACCGGGATGGTGTGCGCCCCGAACAGATGCTCGAATTGTTCAATGTCGATCGTTGTCTTCTGTTTCTCGACCTCATCATACATGTTCAGAACGACCAGAAGCTCGACCTCCAGGTCCATCAGCTGAGTCGTGAGCACCAGATTGCGTTCGAGGTTCGTGGCGTCGACCACGTTGACGACCATGTCCGGTTTCTGGAAAAGGATATAGTCGCGCGCCACCTTTTCCTCGGGGCTGTAGGGGGAGAGGCTGTAGGTGCCGGGAAGGTCCACCAGACGGATCGTATAGCCCCTGTGCTGAAAGCTGCCTTCTACTTTTTCAACGGTAACGCCGCTGAAATTCCCCACGCGCTGATTTGCGCCGGCCAGGCAGTTGAACACCGAGGTCTTTCCGGAATTCGGATTCCCCGCAAGCGCGACATGAATGGTTTTAGCAGTTGCCACGGAAGCGCCTCATGAACCCTGTACCGGTCGCCTGTTCCCTGCGGGGGCAGGGGCCGAGCGGCAATACCTCAACCTGCCGCGCCTCCTCTTTTCGCAGACTCATGAAAAAACGGTTGATGCGGATCTCGATCGGATCCCCCAAGGGGGCAAAACGAACCACGACCAGGCGTGCGCCCGGGACCAGTCCCATGTCGAGCATGCGCTGCCGGATAACGCCCTGTGCGCTGACGACCGTGACAAGATAGCGCATCCCGATCACGGCGTCGCTCAGGGGCAGGGGTTCGTTTTTTAAGGCTTCGGTCCTCATGCTGCGAAAATAACAAGATTCCCCGGACAATCCAAGCAATAATTGAGAATCAGTCTCAATTATTTTGCGCCCGGAAAAAGCGGTAAGCCCGGAAGCGCGTCCCGTCAAATAGCCTGCCCGGGAATAAAAAACCTATTTTATTTTCGCATAATATACAGTATGTTTCAGTGCTTTTTGAAAAACCGGGAGGAGAATACGTTGAAAGGTTAATGATTATGAGTGAACAAACTCCGCTTCTTCAACTTGAAAATATCAAAGTAAAAAAACAGGACCAATCCATTGAGATCTATGCGTCCACACTTTTTCCGGGACTGATTTATCAGATCCAGGGTCCGAACGGATCCGGCAAGAGCATGTTGTTGGATATTTTTGCCCATGAACAGAAGATTGACGAAGGTACTATTTATTTTGAAGGAAAATCCGGGGCTAAGAAGCAGTACTCCGGAAAGATCGTAAAAGGATTGATCACCTATGTGCGCCAGGATATCGGGAACGAAAAGAAAACGCCCCTGGCAACCCTCCTGGATGCCGTCAAGGCAAAAAGGCTTTCGTCACCGCTTGCGCACAGCAGGGTGATGGAATTGTTGGAAGAGTATGCCCTGCATACCGTTGCCAATCAGAAGATGGCAACCCTTTCATCCGGTACGCGAAGAAAGATCGAGCTTCTGAAGGTATTCCTTCAGGATACCCGCCTGGTCATCATTGATGAACCCGGATTTGACGCCCTGGATGAGCATTTTGTAAAAAAATATGTTACGATGCTGAAAAAAAGCGTAAAACAGGACAGCCGGACACTGGTCTTTGCCTCCGTGCAATCCCTTGTCCGCCATCATGTGGTCGACATTACGCTGGTCATGCACAAAGGACATATCATACGGGTTGAAAAAACATACCAGCGCAAACCCGCGCCCCGTAACAGACCCGTTAACAAACAACAGTAACAAGTATGATTCTCCTCCCTTTTTTGCTCCGAAATGAAACGAATTAATATATCCCAATACGCTGATCTCGGTAAATTTACCAAACGCGAAAAAATGGTCTCCCTGCTCCGGGAATACGGTATCCGGGACCGCCGTGTGCTGGATGCATTTTTGGCCATCCCCCGGCATGTCTTCCTGCCCCCGGCGGAAGCGGAATACGCCTACCGCGATCAGGCCGTGCCCATCGGATGCGGACAGACGATCTCGCAGCCCTATGTAGTCGCCCTGATGCTGGAAACCCTGGAGCTGAAACCCGGATACAAGGTTCTGGAGATCGGTTCGGGCTCCGGATACGTCGCCGCCCTTCTCTCCCTTCTGGTCAAACAGGTCATCGGCATAGAACTTGAGCGGACCCTGGCGGACCGCAGCCGCGATGTCCTGAAAGAGCTTTCCGTCGGGAATGCGGAGATCATTTGCGGCAACGGGTACGCGGGATATAAAAAACGTTCTCCCTACGATGCCATTCTTCTCTCGGCGGCTCCGGAAGCCCTTCCCGAAACTCTGCTGTCGCAGCTCAAGCCGGGCGGTAAACTCCTGCTGCCGGTGGGAAAATTCGATCAGCTGCTGGTCGTGTACGAACAGGTGAACGGCGCCTGGAAAGGCAGGGTCATCACGGATGTCCGTTTTGTTCCCCTGAGAAAAGAAGCATGAAGACCGGCGTATCACAATTTGACCTCCGTCTCTTCCGGGCGATCTTCAATTACCGGCGCAACAGCTTTCTTCCGGTTTTTTTCAGGATCATTTCCTTTATCGGGGACGGATACTTTTATTTTCTGCTCCCCCTGCTGATGTACTTTCTTAAAATGGAAAATTTCAAGCCGGTCCTGTATGCCATGCTGATCGCCTTCGCGGTCGAAATGCCCCTTTATCGGATATTAAAGAATTCCATCCGGAGAGTGAGGCCCTTTAATGCGCACAGCGACATACAGAACATGGTATATCCCATCGATGAGTTCAGTTTTCCTTCGGGCCATACCGCGGCCGCGTTCCTTTTTGCCATGATCGTCGGCCATTTCATTCCGGTTCTGATCATTCCCGTATATGTGTATGCGGTCCTGGTCGGCATTTCACGCATTTACGTCGGGGTTCACTACCCCAGCGATATCCTGGCGGGCGCTTTTTTCGGAAGCGCGACCGCAGGTTTGGCGCTTTATATCCTCAGTCATTTCGTTCAGTGATCATCGCTTCCGGCATGAGGGCGATCTCCGGCGCGTCCGGGTGAAAAGAAGGTCCGGGCATGTTTCGGCCGGTCCGCTATATATTCAAAAAAAATCTGTGCATCTTCCCGCATTCTGTGTATTTTTGCATGCTAACCCGGAACAAGCAGAACGGACACGGCGATTAAGCCACATGAAAAAACATCTTTACTATAGCCTGCTGCTGATCCTTACGACGACGCAGCTTTTTGCCCAGGGAAATTTCCTGAGCCGGATCGGAAGCGATATCGCGGCGTATTTCAATACCTACTATAATGCAAAGGTGTATTTCAACGACGCCCAGGAAATGTACAACGGGGAAGAGAACAAGAACGAACTCTCCACTCCGACCCGGTCGGCCCTGAATAAAGCCGCCCGTCAGGCCGAAGTGGTCATTGAAAAATTTCCGCGTTCCTCTTACGTGGATGACGCCACCTTCTTCAACAGCGTCTGCCAGTTCCAGCTCGGACGCTATGAGCGGGCCATTCAGCAGCTGGAAACCCTGACCCTCCGCTATCCCGACAGTCCCTACTATTTCGAAGCGAAATTATGGATCTCAAAAAGCTATTTTCAGATGGGGAAAAAAACGATCGCCTACGACCTGCTGGAACAGTTTTTGGAAAACTCCGGCAACCGCGCCTATTTTGCTGATGCCTACAGCCTGACGGGCTACCTTGCGCTTCAGGAAGGCGATTCCCTCAAAGCCCGCGATGCCTTCATTCAGTCCGCCGAAAAAGCCTCGCATAAGGATGTCAGCTGCAATATGTATCTGGAAGCGGTCAATATCCTGATCGACCGCGGCGAATACGCGGAAGCCCTCAAGTACACCGACCGTGCGGGAAGGAACATCAAGTTCGACGAGCAGCGCGCCCGGGTGCAGATCGCCTATATCCGGATCTACCGCTTGCAGAATGACGACAACAAGGCCGAAGATCTGATCGCAGCGTCATTGAAGGATGCGCGTATTGCCAAGTACTGGGGCGATATCATGTACGAACAGGCGAATATCCTCTTCGAGAAAGGGCGCACAAAAGAAGCCGTCGGACGCCTGCGCTATGTTGTGGAGGACCCCGACAACACCTTCCGGAACGTTCGGGAGTCCGAGGCCTGGGCGCGCTCGGCCTACCGGCTCGGACAATATTACCTGATTGAAACCGCCAACCTGGATTCCGCCGAATTCTATTTCAAACGCGCCCAGACAAAGCGGAAACAAAGCAAGGAAGGCAGCCTCGCCACCGAGATCATGGTCAGCGTGACCCAGCTCCGCATGATCAACAAGAACCTGAGCGGCATACTGAAAAATGCTCCCGAACTTGCCGACAGCGCCTGGGTCCATTACGAACTCCTGGCCGATTCCGCCCGCTCCGAAGAGAACATGCGGAACCGGATCCTCGCCGATACGCTGGCTGCGGACAGCAGCAGGACCGACTCCCTGATCCACGTGGCGAACACCGAATACCAGCAATACCAGGCCCGGCTGTCCTTCTATCTTGAACATGCCGGGGACTATGTTGAGGAACTGTTCAACCTGGCCGGCCTTTTCCTATTTGACCTCCATATGCCGGACACCGCGCTCAGCATCTATCAAAAGATCAGCCGGGAATACTATTTTACGGTTCCGGTAACGAAAGCCCTGTACTCGCAGGCCTACGTTTGGGAGTACGAAATGAACGACCGGGCGGCGGCGGATTCCGTCAAAGGGATCATTGCCCGCCGGTTCCCGGATTCCGAGATCACGGATTTTATTCTGAACCGCGTTCCGCAGGATTCCGTTCTCTACTATGAGAACCAGGAAAAGATCTTTCGGATCGAAAAGGATTTCATTGATAAAAAAGACTATTCCGGAGCGGTCGATGCGCTGAAAGCCCTGCTGAAATCCGACCGGACAGATAAGAAAAATAAAGCCTTCATCGCGTATAAGATCGCCTGGCTCTATGATTATGAGCTCAGTCTCAGCGAGGACACCAAGGACAGCACCCTGCACTACTATCATCTGGTCTCGGCCGATCATTCCGCTTCGCCTCTCGCACGCCAGAGCTCGCTGCGCATCGCCGCGATCGAAACCGACATCCGGAACTACACCGCGTATCTCAGCGGAGAC
>CALMFL010000092.1 GCA_937862595.1 uncultured Fidelibacterota bacterium | reverse complement strand
TAAATTCCCGGATTAGCGCCAGTAATTCTTCCCGGCGGATCGGTTTTGCGAGATAACCGTCAAAGCCTGAACGCAGAATGGAAACGCGTTCTCCGTCAAAGGCGTAGGCGGTCTGGGCAATGACCGGAAGACCGGGCCTCAGGGCTTTAATGCTGCGCGTGGCCTCTATTCCGTTCAAACCGGGCATTTTAATATCCATTAACACCAGATCGATCTCGGGATGTTCTTCGCAGGCGCTGACGGCCTCGATGCCGTCATTCGCGATCAGGATGGCCGCCCCCTGTTCGCGCAATATTTCATGAAGATACTCGCAGCTTACTCTGTCATCTTCGGCGATCAATATGGTCAGATTTTTCATGTCCGGCACCCGATACCCTTTATCGGTTTCTTTGGAAACGTAAACCGTGATGGCTGCGTATTATCCGTTTAACCTTGAAATATATGAAATAAATTCCCGCTTATAAAAGACTTTTTATTGCCTTCGGATGCCTTCAATTTCTACGGCATTCTCTTTGTAATCGCCTAAAAAATCCGTTATATTTGGGAAGTTGATCCGGAGAAAGGGAACCATGCGAGCCGCAGTTTTTCATCATTCATACGAACCCCTGAAGGTCGAGGACGTTCCGGTCCCCTCCGTAGGCGCACATGATGTCAGGATCGCGATCCGGACCTGCTCGATCTGCCACACCGACATGCAGTTCATCGACCAGGGAATGGCGCCCAATATGAAGCCGCCCCTGATCCTCGGCCACGAGATCGCCGGCGTGATCGAAGAGACCGGAAGCGACGTGAAGAAATTCAAATCCGGCGACCGGGTGACCGTCCCCGCCATGATCTCCTGCAATCATTGCCTTGCCTGTAAAACCTGGAACGAAACCCATTGCGAGAACATCCGGCGCATCGGCGTGGACTGCAATGGCGGCTTCGCGGAATATATCACGGTCCCTGACTTTCATCCCTATCATTTGCCGCACGAATACAGCTTTGAGGCGGGAAGCCTGATCTCAAACGTTCTCGTCGGCGCCTATCATCTGGTGTACGACCGCATCAACATCCGCGCGGGCGAAAAGGTCGTGATCTTCGGCGCGGGCGGGTTTGGCCTGGGAATTCTGCAGATGGCGAAACTGCGCGATGCCAAAGTCTTTATGGTTGATATCTTCGACTGGAAGCTGAAAGAGGCGAAACTTCTGGGCGCGGACGGGATCCTGAATTCCAACAAGGTCAACGTGTGCGAAGAAGCCGTCATTGACATGCTCGGCGAAAAGCCGGATATCGTGATCGAGACCATCGGGGCGCCCCGCACGCTGCTGCAGGCGATGAACACCCTGAAAAAAGGCGGACGCCTTGTTCTGGCCGGGAT
>CALMFL010000091.1 GCA_937862595.1 uncultured Fidelibacterota bacterium | reverse complement strand
CCGGCAAAGACCAGGTGCGTGTGGCAGTCCACGAGTCCCGGCGTCAGCCAGCGGCCGGCCAGTTCGATCGTGCGGTCGAACATGCCCGAGATCATGAAGGGTAGGCCGAAAATGAACAATTCCTTCAGGATCCGGGCCGAGACCGACGATAATTTCAGGTGCTTCGCCATGATGAACAGAAAGGTAATGAAGAGTACGGAAGAGGAAGCGATATTCGCCCACAGGATCGTGTCGATGCGGTTCGTGAACACCGTGACCAGCAGGATCAGCAGGGCAAAGCGGATGACGATCTCAATGTTCATCAGGACAACGCAGAGGACGGAGCGGTTTTCCGCCCGGAGATACAGGTTCCCCTGATTGTTCATGATATCCAGGAACATGACAAGCAGCGAAAGGGTCAGCAGTCTCGGAGCGTGGATCCCGATCGCGGGCGTGCTCAGGGCATTCCGGAAGAGGATGCCGATAAGGACGACAAACAGTCCGGTCGCAGCCATAAAGAGCAGCGTGTTCGTCAGGTAGGCGGACTTGTCCCCTTTCCGGATATGGAAATTCATGAACGCGGCGTCAAAGCCGAAAGGAAGAACGACGGTCATGAAGCTGATGAACACATAGCAATAGGCGATCTGCCCGTACACGTCCGGCGGGAAAAGGTTGCTCCAGATCGTGACCTGAAAGACAAAGCTCAACCCGCGCGCGAGCACGTTGCCTGCGGTGTAGATCATGGAGTGCCTGAGCAGCTCACGCGGCATGGCGGGGCCTCCTTTTCCGCGGCAGGATGAAGGGAAGCACGCAGAAAATATAAAGGACGACGATCAGCAGCTTGACAAGGGGCAGACGGATGCCGGCAAGATAATAAAGGAGCGTGGCCGCGGCGGTAAGGGCAAACATAAGGGTCAGATTTCTCCATTCGTAGCGGATGGGCATCCAGGTGCGGACAATGAAAAAGGTGCAGACCGCCATGAAAAAATAGGCGGACAGGGAAGAAACGCCGGCGCCGATCATGCCGATCCCCGGGATGAGGATCAGGTTCAGTCCGACATTGATCAGGGCGGCGATGCTCACGACGATCGTGATCACCCAGGTCTTGCCCGAGTAGAAGATGGGCGGATGAAAATTGATGTAGATGCCGTCGAAAAGATAGGCGGCAAGAATGAGCGGCACCACGACGGTCCCGGCCCAGTACTGGGCGTCAATGAAATGCCTCCCGAACAGTTCGAAGGAAACGATCTCCTGAATAAAGAAACTGACGGTCAAAAAAACGACGGTCATGATGAAAACGAAGCCGGTCATGATCTTGGAGAATACCGCGGGTGCATCGGGCGCATGATGCTTCTGCAGAAAAAAGGGCTGCCAGGCAAAGCGGAAGGCCATGACGACCAGCATCATGAAAATGCCCAGTTTGTGCCCGGCGGAATACAGGCCGACCTCTTCCGCGCCTTTGAACCATTGCAGCATATAGCGGTCGCTCAGTTCAATGATCATGCTGGAAAGCCCGCTTGGAATGAACGGCAATCCGAACAGGATGAGTTTTTTCCACAGGATCCCGGAAAAATGACCGTTCCAGTTTTTAATGACGACCGGCAGCAGGATCAGCAGATTGAAGCCCGATGCCGCCATATTGCTGATAAAGACCGCCTCGATGCCCATGCCGCGGTAACGGATGAGGTAGATGTTCAGGCCCACGTTGATCAGGACGTTCGCCAGGGTGATCAGGGTGAAGTTGGCGGCTCTGTTGGTGATCCTCAGATAATGCAGGGGAATAAGGAACAGGCCGTCCAGCATCA
>CALMFL010000090.1 GCA_937862595.1 uncultured Fidelibacterota bacterium | reverse complement strand
CGGCCGGCCGATCTCCGCAGGCGGCGAGCGTTACAAGCAAAAGCAATGAAAAAAGCGAGCTAAGGCGTTTCATACCCGTCTCCTTGATTATTTTCTTTTTAATGAAAACCTGAATCTGCTGAAAAAACTCTGGCTTCCACCGGAACCCGGCGGGGTGTGGGTCTTGCTGATCGCCCGCACGTCTTCGATGGACACGTAAGCCTTGGGATTGTAGTTGTTCACGATCTTTAAAAAGTAGGGGATGTCTTTCCGCTTGATGACCGCAAGGACCAGGCGGACTTCGCCGGAGACCCCGCGGGCGGCGATGCTGGTCACGCCGTGGTACTCCTGCTTCAGCTGTTCGATCAGCTCGTCGGCAGGCTTGCTGGTAATGATGCGGAGTACGACCATGCCCATGGCCAGGCGATTCTCGATCGTAATGCCGATATAGTTCCCCATGGCAAACCCGGCCGCATAGGCAACGTAATTGATCCATCCGCCGAGGCGGGTCATAATGTTGGAGACCACCACGATCCAGATCAGCACCTCGATGAAGCCCATGAGAGAGGCCAGCACGCGTTCGCCGCGCGAGACCAGGATAATGCGGATGGTCCCGATGGTCACGTCACAGATCCGCGCCATCATGATCATTAGCGGGATGATCAGGTAGTGAACTAAATTTGGAGGCAGGGAGTTGAAGATTTCCATGAGTGCTCCTTTCGTTTCATTGCGTAAATTACACGATTAAATCTAAAAAACAAAAACAATGGTCACGATTATCGGCGACACCTTGTACAATAACTTGCCTCAAGTTTTTTAAGTGCACAAGGAGAAAATAATGTCGTTTAACGTTAACAACATGCAAAATATCTTCTAAATACTTGGGGCAAGTTTTTTATGCCCGTTCACTTTCATCGGAAGACCCCGATTCGGGCAGGATGCGGTATGTCCTGCCTGATACGTCACATTTTCACCCCTTTAAACCTGATGGTTAGGGCTTTTATCATTGAAATGACTGCTCGTCATGAGCTAAAAACTTGCCCCAAGTTTTTACGGCCGTATTGAGAGAACAGCCCTTGCGGGGCCTTAAAACGCATAAAAAAACTTGAGGCAAGTTAAGTTGTAATCCCTTGCGAACTTCTTTTTTATTTTTTCGTATTTGCCGTATATTAACGCATTGGATAAACAGGAAGCGCCCGTATGCAGACACCCGTTCTTGAGATGACTGATTCCCTTCATGTCCGATGGGATGACAAGGAATACCTTTTTTTCGGAGGCTATGATTACCACCGTTTGTCCCGGGACCCCGGACTGGTTTCCGCCGCCAAAACGGCGCTGGACCGTTTCGGGCTCAATTCCGGCGGCGCGCGGATCACCACGGGGACCCACCCGCTGCACCTTGCCCTGGAAGCGCGCCTGAGCGCCTTCTTCGGAACGGAGGACAGCGCCTTTCTTCCCGCGGGATTCATGGCGAACCTGGCCCTGATGGAAGCGCTGGCCGGAGAGGACTATCTCTGTTATTTTCATCCGGAATGCCATCCGAGCCTGACCGCGGCGATCCGCATGAGCGACCTGCCAAAGATCGCAATCGCAGAATCGATCGAAGACCTGGAAGCGGAGATCGCTTGGAATGAGAAAAAGCCTCTGATCGTTACGGACGGCCTGTACGGCACTCTTCCTCCTCTGCCGGACTACCTGAAGCTGGCCGAAAAATACGGCGGCCTGCTTATCATCGACGAGGCTCACGCCCTCGGGATACTCGGAAAACACGGCCGGGGCGCCGCGGAGCATTTTGGACTGAAAAGCGAACGCATCCTGCTGAGCGGTTCGCTCAGCAAGGCGGCCGGCGCGTCGGGCGGGTTCGTCTCCGGACCGGCCCGCTATCTTGACGCCGTCCGCAAAACCTGCGCCTACGGCACAACGTCCGCCGCAGCCCTGCCCCTTGCCGCGGCCGGGATCGCCGGCCTGGATTTTCTGAGCGCGCACACGGACATGATCGCGGACTTCCGCGAACGCTGCCTGAAAATGAAACAGGCGCTTGCCGGCATGGGCTTCCCCGTCCCCGTGATCCCGACGCCCGTGATCGGCATCATCGTTCCCGAAGCGGACAAGGCCGCCGCCCTGAAGGAAGCCCTGATCAAAGCGCGGATCTACCCTTCTCTCATCCGCTATCCGGGCAAGGCGGACTACTTCCGTTTTGCGCTGTCCTCGGCGCATTCGGACGAGGATATCAGGCGACTGCTCGATGTTTTAGACGTATTTTCAAACATCTGAACGGGCGGGATCATCCCTAGGGATCCCTTTGGAACAGAATGAACAAATTCATTTTTAACTGTTACCCTTTTGATTAATCTCTTTTTCCCCGGCCTACCCGCAAACCCAAAACTAAACCTCTCAACTTCTTATCTTCTTAACTTCTCAACTTCTTCCGCTTCCCCCAATTCGTCACAATATCATTTTTTTAATGGTCATTTGCGCAACGAAGTTGTATTTTTGCCGGTACAAGGAAGGAAGTCTATGCTGGATATCAAACGGATACGCGAAAACCCGGACACGATACGCGAACAGATCGCAAGCAAAAAGGTCATCGTTGACATAAATACGCTCCTCGAACTAGACGAACGCCGGCGCAGTTTAAGCAAGGAAACGGACGACATGAAGTTCCGCCGGAACACGGTCAGCCAGGAGATCAGTCTCAAAAAGCGCAATAAAGAGGACGCGTCCGCCGAGATCGGGGCCATGCAGGAGCTCAGCGCGGCGATCAGGGAAAATGACGCGCAGATCTCCGCCCTGGAAAGCGATCTTCATACCCGGCTCCTGGCGATCCCGAACTGCCCAAGCCCGGACGTTCCCTTCGGAAAAAGCGAAGCGGACAATGTGGTCGTCTCCGAATGGGGCGGCCTGCCTTCGTTCGATTTCGAACCCAAAGATCATCTGGATATTGCCGAAGCCCTCGGCATGCTGGACATGAAACGCGGCGCCAAGATCTCGGGAAGCGGATTTCCGCTCTACACCGGCTGGGGCGCCCGGCTCGAACGTTCCCTGATCAATTTTATGCTGGACCTGCATACGGCCGAACACGGGTATACCGAAATATTCCCGCCCTTCCTCGTTCATTCCGATTCCGCGACGGGAACCGGACAGCTGCCCAAACTGGCCGATGACATGTATTATCTGAAAGAGGACGACCTGTGGCTCATTCCGACCGCAGAGGTCCCGGTCACCAACATGCACCGCGAAGAGGTGCTTTCGGTCGCGGACCTGCCCCTGAAATACGTCGCCTTTTCGGGATGTTTCCGCCGCGAAGC
>CALMFL010000089.1 GCA_937862595.1 uncultured Fidelibacterota bacterium | reverse complement strand
CATGCGGGGCCTCGGAGCCCGCGTAATCATTACGGAGATCGACCCCATTTGCGCCCTGCAGGCGGCAATGGAGGGATACGAGGTGAATTGCATGGATGACCTTGCCGGGAAAGGGGATATCTTTGTGACGGCGACGGGAAACTGCGATGTGATCACGACCGCGCACATGCAGAAAATGAAGGACAAATCCATCGTCTGCAATATCGGGCACTTCGACAACGAAATTCAGGTGGATGAACTTTATGCGATCCCGGGGATACGGAAGGTCAACATCAAGCCCCAGGTGGATCAGATCGTTTTTCCCGACAAGCATTCGATCATTCTTCTGTCCGAAGGAAGGCTGGTGAATTTGGGCAATGCAACGGGGCACCCGTCCTTTGTGATGAGTAATTCGTTCTCGAATCAGGTCCTGGCCCAGATCGAATTATGGCAAAACCGGCACGATATCGGCGTCTATACCCTCCCGAAACATCTGGATGAAGAAGTCGCCAGAATGCATCTTGGAAAACTGGGCGCCAAACTGACCGTGATGACGCCCAAACAGGAAAAATACCTGGGTGTTTCGAAAGAAGGCCCCTATAAACCGGATCAATATCGTTATTGAGATCACACTTTTATAAAAAGAGGAGAATTTTGTTCTCCCTTTTTTATTTATATGGTATTTTCCGCTGAAAAATAAGGAAACGCATGTCGGAAATTTTATCGGGACTTAATGCACGCCAGCGCGAGGCGGTGCTTGCTACGGACGGACCCATTCTTATCTTTGCCGGCGCCGGTTCGGGAAAAACCCGCGTGCTGACAAGAAAGATCGCCTATTTGCTCGAACAAAAGAAAACCACGCCGGACAGGATCCTGGCGGTCACCTTCACCAACAAGGCCGCCAATGAAATGAAAGAACGCATTTATAAGCTCGTCGGCAGAAATCAATATGTCAATATGGGAACCTTTCACAGCATCGGGGCGCGAATTTTACGGGGAGAACGGGATGCGGCCGGATTTGCCGGCGATTTCACGATCTACGATACGAACGATACTAAAACAATGATCAACCAGTGCCTTAAAGAACTGCATATCGACCCGAAAGTCCTGCTGCCCTCAACGGTCGCACATTATATCAGTCACCAGAAACAAAAACTGCAGCTCCCGGACCAGGCGGATTCAAAAACGAACGGCATCTACCTGCAGGAAAAACTCGCCTTCGTCTACAAGGAATATGAACGGCAGATGCGCGCGAATAACGCCTGCGATTTTGACGATCTGCTGATGCGGCCGCTCCTGATGTTCCGGGGATACCCCGCCGTTGCGGAAAAATACCGTCATCGCTGGGATTATGTTCTGGTCGACGAGTACCAGGACACCAATCAGGCCCAGTTCGAGATGATCCGGCATTTTGCGGAGCGGACGAAAAACATCTGCGTTGTCGGCGATGACGATCAATCCATCTACGGCTGGCGGGGAGCGGACATTAAGAATATCCTGGAATTTGAAGCCAGCTTTCCCGGTGCGCGAACGATCAAGCTCGAACAAAATTACCGCAGCACCAAAACGATCATCGAAGCCGCTTCGGCCATGATCAAGGGGAATGAACGCCGGGCGGACAAAAACCTGTGGACGGACCATGACGCCGGCGAAAAGATCCTTCATAAGGAATGTGAAAAAGACCTGGATGAAGCCGCCTATATCGCCAATACCGTGATCCAGTCCCGCCGGGATCTCAAGGACTTTGCCGTCCTTTACCGGACCAACGCGCAATCCCGTCTGCTGGAGGGCGCGCTAAGGGACCGTGGCGTCCGTTATGCCCTTGTCGGCGGCGTGAAATTCTACGAACGCAAAGAGATCAAGGACATTCTTGCCTATTTGCATGTTCTCATCAATCCCAAAGACACCATCAATCTGAAACGGATCATCAATACGCCTTCCCGGGGCATCGGCGACGTCAGCATAAAAAAGCTCGAAAACTTTGCGCTGCAAACGCAGCGCTCCCTTTGGGAGGCGTTTCAATATCCCGGAGAGGCAGGCCTGCACGAAGCCGCCGGCAAACAGGTGCGGGAATTCATGCACAGGATGTCCGGGCTGAAATCCAAAATGAATAAGCTTGCTCCCACGGAATTTGTGATGGACGTGCTTGAACAAAGCGGGCTGATCTCCCTGTATCACGATAAAAAAGACCCGGAATTACAGGAAAAGTACGAAAATCAGATGGAATTCATCAACGGGATCAAAATGTTCGAGACCTATAATCCCGAAGCAACGATCGAAGACTTTCTCCAGGAGGTATCGCTTCAGACCGATATCGATCAATGGGAAGACAGCGCCGATGCCGTTACGCTGATGACCATTCACAGCGCAAAAGGGCTTGAGTTCCGCCACGTGTTCATTGCGGGGATGGAAGAGGGGCTCTTCCCGCTTGAGCGCGCCACCCTTGACCCCCGGGAAATGGAAGAGGAACGGCGCCTGTTCTATGTGGCGCTGACGCGGGCTATGGAACAGGTCACGATCA
>CALMFL010000088.1 GCA_937862595.1 uncultured Fidelibacterota bacterium | reverse complement strand
AGATCGGCCCAGAGCAATGTCGGGACGAAGACGGACAGATGGATGAGCAGTCCGCCCATGGTCGGCGTGCCGGCCTTCGCCTGATGCGATTCGGGACCGTTGGCGCGGATGGTCTCGCCGATATGGTGGCGTTTCAGCGCGCGGATAATGACGGGTCCGAGAAAAAAGGAGATCAGCAGCGCGGTGATCGCCGCCGCGGCGCTCCGGAAAGAAATATATTGCATGAGGTTCATCCACGAAACATATTCCCTGAGAGGATAAAGGAGTTTATATAACATTTACATATCCTTTATTAAAGAGATGATTTCTTCCATCGCCATGCCACGCGAGCCTTTGAACAAAATGATGTCCTCGGCACGAATAACGGTCATCAGGACGCCGGCAAGGTCCCGCTTGCTGTGGAAATGCCGGACGGTCAGGATGCCTTCTTCCCGGGCCTTGTTCGCCGTATGAACGCTGTCCTTTCCATAACAGAACAGATAGCTGATATCCGAATCGGCGATCGCTTCGCCGATCATTTCATGGCTGGAACGCGCTTCGGGACCCATTTCAAGCATGTCGCCGAACACCATGATCTTTTTCCCGGGTGTGTCCATGTCGACCAGCGCGTCGATCGCATTTTTCACCGAGAGGGGATTGGCGTTATAGGTGTCGTCGATCAGGGTGATGTCCCCCCAGTGTTCCAGTTTCCCGCGTCCGGCCTGCGGCATGAAGGACGCGATCCGTTCAAAGATCTCCTCTTGGCCGAGGCCCAGTGTGCGGGCGGCGGCATAGGCGGCAACGGCGTTCAGGGCGGCGCCTTTCCCCATGCTTCTCAACTGCAGGGTGTCCCCTTTATAGGACAGCTTATAGCGGCCCTGCGCATCGATACCGGCCACGATGAAGGCAAAGTCCGCCGGATTTTCGAGTCCGTAAGAAATGCGCTTCCGACCGTCCTGAGGATAGGCCGATACGCGCGGGTCGTCCGCATTGATAAATAGCGTGCCGTCCGGAGCAAGGGCGTCAAACAGCTCGTATTTTGCTTTTTGCACGTTTTCGATCGAACCGAAACCGCCGATATGGGCGTGCGCGATCGCCGTGATCATGCCGTAGTGCGGCGGAATGACGGAGCAGAGGTCCCGGATCTCCCCCGGTCCCGAGGTGCCCATTTCAATGAGGGCGATATCCTCGTCGCCCCGGATCTGAAGCACGGTCATCGGGACGCCGATATGGTTGTTGTAATTTTTCGCGGTTTCCGCCACCGTCATGCGGGAGCGCAGGACATGCGCGAGCAGACGGCGGGTTGAGGTCTTTCCGGCGCTTCCGGTAATGGCAAAGACCGGCATCGGGAGCGTTTTTGCGTACAGGGCGGCCATATCGCGCAGACCGGCATAGGTGTCTTCCACGATGATCAGGGGTTCGTCCGCCGGAGCGGTTTCCGCATAGCCGCGGCTGACCAGTGCCGCAACGGCGCCGTTCCGGATCGCGGAGGACACGTAGCTGTGCCCGTCGGCATGTTCGCCCTTGAGAGCGCAAAAGAGGTATCCTTCCGGTATGTTCCGCGAATCGATGCTGACGCCGTCGATCCGTTCCGCAAGAACGTTGCGCAATGTGAAGGGACCTTGATGTAGTAAGTTCGTTTTCATCATATTTTTAGGATCCCCGGTACGAAGAGGGCTCTCCGTACCGGGGTGGTAGAGGGTTAGCTTGGTGTCTCCAGTTGTTCAATGATCTCTTTATCGTTAAAGGGGATCCTTTCCCCTTTTATTTCCATATAGGTTTCGGCTCCCTTGCCGAGGATCATCAGCAGGTCGCCCGGTTCGGAGTTTTGATAGGCGCGGACAATGGCTTCCCTGCGGTCCAGGCAAACGCTGACCCGGCCTGCGCTGCGCATCCCTTTCATGATGGCCTTCGCGATCAGATGGGGCTGCTCGTTCCGGGGATTGTCATTGGTGAGAATGATCGTATCGGCGTATTTCTCAGCGACCGCTCCCATCAGGGGGCGCTTGCCGTGGTCCCGGTCCCCGCCGCAGCCGAAAAGGGTGATCAGGCGTTTTCTTCCTTCCAGCGCGGATGCGGTTTTAAGGGCTTTTTCCATGGCGTCCGGGGTGTGAGCGTAGTCGATGACGGCCGTCCCGCGCCGGGTCGGGATCATTTCCATGCGGCCTGCAACGGGTTTGAAGGGAAAGTAGTCAAGATCCAGGGTGCTGTCCGGGAACAGACTTTGCCAGCAGGCGATGCTGCCGGCGATATTTTCGGCATTAAAGGCGCCGAGCAGGGGAGCGGCGACCTGAACGGTCCCTTTCTTTGTCCGGAGCTCTCCGTGGATCCCGTGGACCGAAACGCTCAGGCTGCGGAAATGGACGTCGGCGGATACATCGTTCACGGCATAGGATACCCGGGGTGTTTTCAGGGAAGCGTAGAGGCGCTTTCCGTAGGGATCGTCCGTGTTGACGATGCCGGAGGCGCCGGGCTTCAGCTGATCGAAAAGGTGCGATTTGGTTAAAAAATAATCTTCCATATTGCGGTGAAAATCCAAATGGTCCTGCGTGAGATTGGTAAATACCGCGGCGTTGAACAGCAGCGTGCGCACCCGGTGCAGGGCGATGGCATGGGAGGACACCTCCATGAAAACGGCATCGACATTCTGCCGGGTAAAGCTGTCAAAGAGTCCGGCCAGCTCGATGCTCTCGGGCGTCGTGCGTTCGCCTTCCTGCTCCCGACCGGGGGTTTTGACCCCCAGCGTGCCGATAAGCGCGGGCGTCAGCCCTTCCGCTTCGG
>CALMFL010000087.1 GCA_937862595.1 uncultured Fidelibacterota bacterium | reverse complement strand
AACAGGCCGAAAGGATTGCCCAGGGCGATCACCCATTCCCCGATGATCAGGTCGTCGCTGTCCGCCATTTCAATGAAGGCAAGGTCCTGCGCGTCGATCTTGATCAGGGCGATATCGGTCAGCGCGTCGATCCCGACGATTTCGGCCGCATAGCGATCGCCTCCCGTCAGGGTGGCGTAGATCTCCACGGCATTCTCGCCCAGCACGTGCGCATTGGTCACGATATAGCCGTCGGAAGAGATCACCACGCCGCTTCCCAGGCTCTGGATACGTTTTTTATAAATGTTGTTCGGGAAAAAACGGTTAAAGAACGGATCGTTAAAAAAAGGATTATTGCTGTATTCCTGGATCGTGGTCACATGAATGCCCGCGATCGCGGGGGAGGCTGAACGGATCGCGCGGGTGATCGCGGTCTCCCGCGAAGCGTTCAGCGATTCAGTGAGCGCAAGACGTTCGCCGACCGAACTGCTGTCCGGATCCTGCTGACGTATCTCCTGAAAAAGAAACTGCCTCCGGGTATCAAGATAAAGCTGAAATGACAGGATCAGCAGTACGATGCAGACAATCAGCGACAGAATGCTCAGAACGCCCTTTTTCATCTTGACTCCTTTTCCCAGGGGATGGGACTGTCGTATAACACATCAACAAGGAAGAGACCCTGAGGCGGTGCCGTTACCGCCCCGGCCAGCCGGTCGCGCCGTTCGAGTATGGATAAAAAATCCTTCACGTCCAGGCGGTGTTTCCCGGCTTCCGCCATGGTGCCAACCAGGGAGCGTACCATGGAATGCAGAAAGCGGTTCCCGTGAACGTGATAGCTGAGCCGGTCGCCCGTGCGTTCCCACACCGAACGGTAGATGATGCAGCGCTTATGGTCGACTTCGGCCTGCAGGGAGCAGAAAGAGGTAAAATCATGTTCTCCGACGATCAGCTCTGCGCAGGCCTGCATTCTTTTCAGATCAAGGTCCTGAAATATCTGCCAGACGCGGTGGCGGTCCAGCGCCGTGACGCCCGTGGAAATATCGTAGCGGTAGCGCCGTTCGCGGGCGGAAAAGCGGGCGTGAAAGGTGTCGTCCGTGACCGCGGTGTCCAGCACCCGGATATCCGGCGGCAGCACCGTGTTTAGGGCGGCTTTGAGATTCAGGTTCCTGAGTTCGGACGGAGGGTCGAAGTGAACGATCTGGTGCTCGGCATGGACGCCGGCATCGGTCCTGCCGCTGGCATGCACCCGCACGGCTTGTTTGTATAAGGCTTCTGCAGCCTCTTCCAGCCGCCCCTGAACGGTCGGCTGATCCGGTTGCAATTGAAATCCGGCATAGGCGGTGCCGTCGTATTCGACATGTAGGACGTAGCGGGTCATCTTAGCGGTTAAATCCCCGGCTGGTCATGGCAAGGGAGAGATTTTCCGCCCGCTCGAGCGATGAAATGATGGTCGGCACGATGAGAGACGTATAATAGCGTATCTGGGCGGCAAGGTGTTTCGGCCGCCGTATGCCCATGATCCGGTGCACCTGTCGCAGGGACTGGAATTCATCCCGGATAAGGGAAACGTAGCGTACGGCAAGGGCAAGCGGCTGCACCAGCCGGGACGGTCCCCGTCGTTCGAGAAATGCCATCAGGGAGGCGAATGAAACGGGCGCGCCGTTCCGGATCGTATAGCTCATGATGAACAGAATATTGGCATTGCGCAAGGTATAGAACCCCGCCCGGATCCAGAGGGCGCTGCCGCCGAAGGCCGAAAAATAATCGGGTTCGCCAAAACGAAAGAACAGATGGACCGCAAGCGTTATGAGGAGCAGCGAGGACAATTTCAGGAAGAAGGCGAAGATGGCGGCGCGATACGGACTGGCCAGGGCCAGAACGGCGATGAGCGTAAAGGCGGCCAGTTGTCCGGCCAGGCCCGGCAGGATGAACAGGACGATCATTCCCGCGACAGGGAAGAAGATCCGGAATAAGTGTTTCAGACGTTCCATTAAAAGGACAACCCCAGGTGCATGAAGGCGCCGCCCCTGACCGGAGCGGCATAGGCCTGTATCTGCATGCGCTTGTTTTCAAGATATTTTATATTGATGACGCTGGCGATGCGGTTGACGATCATGCCGGCGATCACGAACTCGCTGCTGACAAGCGTCAGTTCTTTTTTTCTGAACAGTTCCCGATAGGTGCCGGTATTGAGCGCGGAATCCCACTCCCAGGCGAAGTCAATGTCCCAGATGTCTTCGGGAGTGCGGTTTTCCAGCATGGTCTCGCGGTGGTCTTCCCAGGAGGAAAAATTGCCGAGGTCCGACCAGTAGTCCTTGCTGTCGGGGTAAACCGAAATTCCCGCATGCAGCCGGGAATAGGCGATCAGGTCCCGGTTCTGGACCGCGGCCGAATAGTGCAAGCCGCCGAACCCCGCCCAGAGGGCAAGTTCCGTTGCCATAAAAACATAGGCGCTCCCGGAACCGTATGCGGATTCGCCCCAGCCCGGAAGGACGATGCTTTTCAGATAGGCATGCCGGGGTTCCGGGGTCTGCCCGAAGGCGCTTGCCGCGATGATCAGGACGGTCAGGAGACGGAGGGAACGGGTTTTCATAGAGATCCTTTATTAAGGTGTTCTGACAAAAAATAATATCGTGCTAATCGCATTCAAAATCAATAACCAAATGGTGAATTCGCGCAACGAGCTTCTTACGTTCTCCCGCTTGACTGGTTCCGTCATAAATGAGCCCAGAACGAAGGGAGGGGCGGAGGGTTTGCTCAGGCGGATCTCGCAGCGGACC
>CALMFL010000086.1 GCA_937862595.1 uncultured Fidelibacterota bacterium | reverse complement strand
GTCGTGCCCTTTGAACTCAGTTCAGCCCAGACCATTGACATCAAGCTCTATGACATGAGCGGGAAAGTCGTCAATGATATCGCCGGCGGGCGCTATCAGGCCGGGAGCTATAACATCCAGGTGAACTGCGATCATCTCGGCAGCGGAATTTATCTTCTGAAGACCCGCGTGAACGGAGAGAGTTCAACCCAAAAGATGCTGTTAGTCAAATAAGATAAACAGACGTGAGAAAGAGTAGAGAAAGACGGCGCTTCATTGAAGCGCCGTCTTAACAATTATTGAAAAATTTTTAATTGAACAGGATATATTGTTGCTTTTCAGCAATATATATTATACTTTCACCCTGTGCATTATGAAGAATGCCTCAATAAATAATAAAGTATTAATCGGAAAGGGATAAAAATGAGAAAAATGTTAATGATTGCCGCATTGCTGATCCTGTCGTTTACACTGGCATTCTCTGCCACAGGGACATTGCATCTCATTTATACCAACGGGCAGACGGTCAAGATCGACAACACGACCTACTATGATTTTGATGTTAAGATGTGGCTGTCGGAAGGAAGCGAGATCATCGGCTCCGGGATGGCCTATGTCGAGTATCCTGAAGCGGTCTTCGGACAAACCGTTGTGATGAACGGAAATGTGACGGCGGAACTTACCGGCATTTTAGGCATCCGGCACCCGGAGATCCAGGTAAACCTGTATGACATTTATACGAACGACACTTTTGCCGATTGCTTTGCCATTACCTTTGATGCCATATTCGCAGGACTTCCCAGCATGGAATTGTTCTATGAACAGGTGTCGACCGATTCCCTGGCCCCTTCGGACCTGCTGCATGTCCGGTTGACCGCCTCGGCCCCCGGCACCGGCAATGTGCTGTTTCCGACCTATATTCCCGGAAAGGACAACCTGTACTACAACTACTACAATGAAACCTTCACCGGCGGACTTGATATTTCCGAAGCCTATGAATATGTGGAAATTGCGGCGGACACCATTGTGCCCGGCCCCGAAGGCTCCGTACAGCTGAAAAGCCTGACCGCAAGCTGGAAAAAAAGCAGTATCCTGGTCAAATGGTCGACGCTCCTCGAGGTCGATATGGCGGGTTATAATGTTCTCCGCTCGGAAGACGGCGTCAACTTCACTCAGGTTGCATCCTATGTGACCGTTCCTTCGCTTGTCGCCCTGAATGCATCCTCAGCCAGATATCAGTATTCCGATGCGGGAGTCGTGTTGGGCACAAGCTATTTGTATAAGGTCGAAGGCGTTGATGTTTACGATAACACGATCCTTCTGGGTACCGTTCAGGTCGGCGATGATCTCGTGTACACCCTGGGCGGCAGCTACCCCAACCCCTTTAACCCCAGCTTCGTCGTTCCCTTCGAGCTTTATGAACCGCAGGATGTCAGCATCAGGCTGTACAACATGGCCGGGCAGGCTGTCCGGAATATTGCCGGCGGCACCTATGCCGCGGGAAGCTATGAATTCCATGTGGACTGTAACGATCTGAGCAGCGGGGTTTATTTCCTGCGTGCCCTGATCAACGGTCAGACCTCGACCCAAAAGATGCTGCTTGTGAAATAATCTTACAAGATCAGATATAAAAAAAGCCCCGGTTACCGGGGCTTTTTTGTATTTGCACTTTATTCGCCGCGGGTCAGCACGGCAATGAAAAAGCCGTCGCTGTCGTAATGATGCGGCAGGACGGACAGCATCCCGGAGCCGCTTTCGGGAAGGGAGATCCCCGAGGAATTCAGCTCGTCGCTTACGGACAGCAATGAAAATCCGGAATGGGCGGCAAGAAACGCTTCGATCTGTTTCTCGTTTTCATCCGGGATGATGGAACAAGTCGCATAGACCAGCTTTCCCCCGGGTTTTACCAATGCGGCGTTTTCGCGGAGAAGGTTCGCCTGCTCGTTCAGGCAGAAGGCCAGAATCTCCTCGCTCAGGGTCCATTTGCTGTCGGGGTTTCTTCTGAACACGCCGGAACCCGAGCAGGGAGCGTCGATGAGCAGAATATCCGCCCGGTCCCCGTATTGCCGCCGGACGGTCTCGAGGGGCAGGATCCGGATCCGCTCCCGCACGCCCGCACGTTTTGCGCGCCGGTCAAGCCTCTCCAGACGCGCGGCATGGATGTCCGTGGCGATAAGCGTCCCGTTTTCTCCCTGCAGCGCGGCCAGATGCAGGGTTTTACCCCCGGCTCCCGCGCACAGGTCGATCACGGTGTCCCCGTCTTTCGGACGGCAGGCAAAGGCCACGAGCTGACTGCTTTCGTCCTGAAGCTCGAACAGGCCGCGTTTAAAGAAGGGATGCTGCGTCAGGTCCGTATGAAGGTTCATGCGCAGGGCATCGGGAGAAATGTTACCGGGACGCAGGGGAAGGTCCTTGCAGGCCCGCATAAGTTCGGGGGGCGATATTTTCCGCGTATTCACGCGAAGATGCACTTCCGCCGGCGTATTGAGGGCGGTCAGGCATTTTTCCAGTTCGGAGGGACTGTAATGCGTCCGGATCCTTTCCCAGACCACATCGGGCATCGATTCGCGGATCTCGGGTGCGTCGGGGTAAATATCCCGGTAGCGGTGAAGGGAGGCATAATGCGCCAACTCATCGGCGATCTCGTAGCGGGCCGTTTCGGCCTCATCCGGGAAACGGCGAAGGAAGGCATGCACCGTAAGCAAGGCGGCCGGAACGGCGCCGGAAATATCCTCATGCTCACGGCGGATCTGCCATTCGTAGAGGCGCAGGTTCCGGAT